>JAKADI010000211.1 GCA_021820675.1 Bacillota bacterium
ATAGCGGCGAGAAACAATGCTGTTCCTAACTCGGCTGAAGAATGTGGCAGATGCAGCACAAACCACGCCAAAACAATATAGTAGACACCATCTGCCAATGCTGACAGAAACGATCCAACCCACAACACAATAAAACTGGGTTTGCACCATATGGCATCCGGTTTTCTCATTGGAATATCCTACTGTATACTTTCATCATCGAAGGATAGTCTCCCAGCGGTTCCGAAATTGCCCGGTCTCTTCTGATCCGAGACTCGTGCCTTTAGACAATGGGATCCGCTGCGTAGCGACTTATTAAGACCTCCCACATCCACTTGAAAAATCTTTCACTGTCGATGTCTATAGCCACCTCAACAGAGGAAGGAGCCGCTTCCTCGGGTACAATAATAACCTGTCCCCGCCGGTCCTCCCGACATCGTTCGACCAACAAATGTAATCGTCGCCATATAAAAAATTCCGGATGGACGACTGCAGCGACAGCCAACACATCATGCACTGGAGTGCCTTGGGGACTGGCATGGGGTTCGTGTTCGAAATAAAACGCAAATAAGTCATGTAACATATGTCCAACCTCGGTTCCGAACCCCGCGAAGCGATCTAAAGCCTGAGGTGATAGCAATGCCTGATGGGTCACATCTAATCCCACGAGCCGAATGGGAATGCCGGAGGTCATCACCCAATGCGCGGCATCGGGATCAACATAAAAATTGAACTCTGCATGCGCCGTAATGTTCCCGCCGTGAAGTGCACCACCCATAATGACCAGTTGCGCGATACTCGGTATCAGGTGATTATGTCCCATGAGAAAGGCTGCCACATTGGTCAAAGGCCCCGTCGCCACCCAGGTTATACCGGAACTATGGCGAGAAAACTCCGAAGCTAACCAGGCTTGCGCATCCGCCGCAATATCCACATGTCTTAACCCCGCGGGAATTTGATATCCATCCAAGCCCGTGGAACCATGAACATGACCGGCGGTCACTAACGGTCGAAATAGAGGATGCGCGGATCCGCCGTGGACGGAAATGGTCTTATAATGAGCGATATCTAAAACGCGACGAGCATTACGACCAGTTTTGTCCACCGTTTGATTCCCGGCAACCGTGGTGACACCTTCAACCTCGAGCGAGGCTAATGCCACCAATAAAGCCAAGACATCGTCATGGCCCGGGTCCATATCAAGATAAACACTTTGCGGCATAGTAGTCTTCCTCCCGGTTTACGCAGTTAGTTGATAACTTACTTCTAAACCTTTCGACACTACCTCCTCAATTGTCCCAAAATCGCAATTGCCGAGACGGTGTCTCCAACACAGACACGCTGATACCCACGAGCCTTACCGGGCAATTTGCTGTGTTCCATAACTTGCGAGCATACCAATAAATTGTGTCGGCGCTGTTAAGGGGCCGATGAGACATCATTTGCCGATTATGTGTCACAAAGTTGGGAGTACGCCACTTAATACCCACGCGGTACCCAACCAAGTCTAATTGCCTTAAGCGCTCAGCCACCTCTTGCGCGCATAACTGGAGCCACGGCCAGACGTCCTCAACGGCGCTGAGATCAGCTGCGGTCGTATGTTCCGCACTCACGGAGCGACGGTCCGCTATGCTTGGACTGCTTACCGGGGTCCAATCCTTACCCCACGCCCTTAGATACAATTGCAGACCATGGTGCCCCCATTGATGTAAGATATCAGATAGAGGCCATTGCGCAAGGTCACCAATATCCTCGATTCCTATTTCGGCCATTTTATGCGATGTTGCAGGCCCGCACCCAAATAATTCCAACATAGGTCTATTCCATAACCGCGACCGGACCTCTCCTCCGGTCAGCACAGTCAGCCCTGAGGGTTTGCTCCAGTCACTAACCTGTTTAGCCAACATCTTATTGATTGATATCCCGATGCTGACAGTAATACCCACATCTTTCCTTACTCTGTCCTGTAATTCTTTCGCTACGGGTCTGGGATCCTGACCAAGCGCCAAGCTTTCAGTCATATCCAACCAAGCTTCGTCTAGCGACAGCGGTTCGATAAGCGAGGTGTATTGTCGAAATATCTTGTGCAGATCCTCAGAATATCGACGATACAATGCCTTATCCGGAGTAATGACCGTGAGTTGCGGACACAATTGGCGCGCGCTATTAAGATTCATTCCGGTTTTAATCCCAAACTTCCGCGCAATATAATTAGCGGTAACGATAATTCCATGACGTGTTTTCGCATCACCTGCTACCGCCAGCGGGCGATCATGCAAATAAGATTGTTCAGCCATATGGCAGGCCGCATAGAACGCGTCGGCATCGCAATGAAAAATCCATCCGCCCGTGGATTGCCGAAAAGGATCAAATTTCCGCCTCACCCTGTCCACTTTCTTTCGTTATCGTTACCCAAAACCGACGAAACGCTGATAATTCGGTTGTTCTAATTATAACCTCAGACCCGTATTAGCGTTGACATCATCCACAGATCTTAAGATTCCCCGCACCACTGATTGGCATTTGTTACAATAAGACCGTAGGACAAACGACTCAGGGGGGATTTTTGTGCCATTTTTGGGTGGGAATAATAACCAGTTAACGGGAATGGGTGAAATTGAAGAGGAACTCAAGCTATTACAGAACCGCCAGGGAGCGGCCACCAGCAATTTAAGTGCAATGGATTTCTGGTTACTAGTCGATGCGGGTTACAAGCCCCTCGGATTTGTGTTAGGAAATTCGGTCATGAGCATGGGGGTATCGGGAGGTATCGCCACAGCGTTTAAAGGTCTCCAACGTGGCGAACTTAAGCAATTAACCCAACTCATGTACGCTGCTCGGGAACTGTCCTTACAGCGAATGAAAGCCGAGGCGGACGAACTAGGTGCCGACAGCATTATCAACGTGCAAGTCGAAATTATTCATCGCTCCGAAGAAATTATGGAAGTTGTAGCTACAGGCACAGCCGTTAAGAAGGTCGGTGAGCCATCAAGCCGGGCGGTAACACTGCAAGTTAAATAGCAAAAGATCCTATAAACGCATACCATGGGCTGCGACGTCGAGAACAGTTAACTCGCTCCGTAGCCCTTATGTCTTTTTGCGGTATGGGACATAGTCAACGCCGCCTTCTTCGCGAGAGATGTCGTTTATTAATCAAGGCTTTAAAAATCCCAACAACCGCTAACAGTAAGCTAGCGATGTAAAAAATAGCGGATAATCCACTCAATGGAGGATGATTTCGCCACAGCGCTGCCAAAATAGCTAAGATTCCGGCCGGCGCTAGTAAGAGCGCCACCGCAAATTGGCCCGACAAATAATCAAGACGACGTAGAACCGGGGTGAGATCCGGCCTGGTTTGCACCGAACCATATCCTATACGTGAAAGAGTCTTATCGAGCGATTCGGGTAATCGAAGACCAATTTGCCCCCATAAGGCGACTTTTTCTGCACCGCGGTCCCAAACTAACTTTCCTGCAGATCCAAATAGCTGTTCAACCTGATCACGGAGCAACTGATAATACCGATTATTCCACGGAGCCCTTTTCTCACTAATCATAGGTAGCGCTTTGTCTTTTAACAGGGCCATCCAATCCAAATCAGGATCCAAAGTCGACACCAAACCAAACAGCATGCCAATCGCACGTCCTAAAAACATATACTGTGCCGGGAACTGCAACGGTTCCTCGTACAGAAAATCTTGAAAATCCCGTACCAACCCGCTTAAAGCAGGACCTTCTTGCAGAGGTACTCCTGCCATTTGTTGAAGCATGACGCCCACTGCCCGGGTTAAGACTTCCATATTAGCGGAAGGGCGAACAAAGCCTAAATCAATCATGCAATCGACGACGCCAGGAGCATTACGAGCCAGAGCATATTCAACCAATCGGCCAAAGACATCAATATGTTCAGAGGCAATCTCGCTCATCATACCAAAATCCAAAAATATGAGACGTCCGTCATGCCCAGCCAGAAAATTCCCTGGATGAGGGTCAATTTGGACAAATCCATCTACCACAATTTGTTTTAAGTAGGCCTCAACCAACATTGACGCCAGTTGGTGCCCATTTAAAGCATGCTGTTGCAGCTGGCCATGATCGGTCAATTTGACCCCTTCAACATATTCCATAACGAGAACATCAGGATGAACATAATCTGGATAAACATGGGGCACCTTGATTTGAGGCCATTGGGAAAAATTGTTCCGAAATCGGATCAGATGTTTTTGCTCCTGGATATAATCCAGTTCACGATAGACCGAATCCCGAAATTCTTCAAACAATTTAACCGTATCAATTCGACGTCCCACGTTGGTCCACCGCTGCAATATCTTCATTATACGCCCTAAAGCTTTTAGATCCGTTTTTGCCAATTCCTCGATACGAGGGCGTCTAATTTTTACCGCAACAACTTTATCCGGGCCAGTTAGTCGAGCCCTATGGACTTGTCCGAGCGAAGCCGCAGCGACGGGCGCTTCCTCAAAGTCCGCGAAAATGTCATATAAGCTTTGGCCAAAGGCTCCTTCAAGCGACTCCCGGATCAGGTAAAACGGGGCTGCAGGGACTTGGTCCTGCAGCTGTTGCAATTCTCTCGTGAAAGTCAACGGCAACACATCCGTCCGAGCGCTTAAAAATTGACCCACCTTAATAATAAGGCCCTGCAAACGTAACGCTTCGTGACGAAACCGGATACCTCCTTGCTGATAAATATTTTGTATAATCTTTTCCGCATCCCGAGAAGGTTCACGACGTTGAACTTGTTGAATATGGCGGTAGTCTTGCCAATAAGAAAAAGCTAAGCGAAAAATCGCAAGCGTTCTCTTTAGTTGTGAAGGCACAATCACACTCCACCCTTTTACATACAGTCAACGGGAACTTACGAC
>JAKADI010000212.1 GCA_021820675.1 Bacillota bacterium
TGACTACGCACGCAGAAGACGCAGACCAATCCGATGATAACAGGATAGCAGCCATAGCAACGGGACGGTCTAGGGTAAAACGATACGGTTGTCGCGTCGATTGGTCCCACTCATAAAAGCCATCAGCGGGAACAATAACGCGTTGCCCATGGTAGGCCTGTCGATATAAGGGCTTCTCTTCAATGGTTTCCCGGCGGGCATTAATGATCAATTTTCTACCGATCGCAATACCCCAGTAGAGCTGAGACGCTTTCCACAATCCGTCCCGGCGCTGGCCGATGGTCAAAATATTCTGCCCAGGTCCTACGTTATACCTGGGATACCACGGAGGATCGACCTCCCCTGCAACAGGCCACTGGGTTTTAACATCATTCCATGTGAAAGTAGCGCTAAAACGTCCACACATGCTAGACTCTCCTTATGAAGACAGAATAGAGGAAGATAGCTTGATCTGTTCAAGGCCATCGCAAGAATGAAGCGGTCGCAAGTGCGAATAAACAGCGTTCCTCTCTATAATACACAGAACTAGCGGCCAATCCCAAGACACGGGAGGCGTTTACGAATGTTTCGGCAAATGTGCAGGTTCGGTGTTGTATCCCATAGGCACGTTAATTCCCCGCCACGTGAACAATCCTATCGTGATTCACCGTCAGTCGCGACCGCGTTGCAACCCGGTCGGGAATGAAGTTCTTGATTTAGGGCACAATTTCAAATTATGGTAGTGGGATCCCGAGGTACTGCTCCCCAGAGTCAAAAGCAGGACAGATTTACGTAAGGGCATTTCTACACCCCAGCTCTCTCACCGGGTCTTGCCGGATCGGGCACCTATTTTTGTCTCGAATCAAGTGCCTCGCCCGGGTGGTCACCAAAATGAAAGGCGCCAGCAATGTGGCCTTGTTAAGAATAGATCTGAGGATTTTGGGAAATCCTACAAGGACTGCCTGTGGCTTTTTGCCGAGTGTTCATACACCATTCTATAATTCGTGGTACAATCTAAACTTGTGTACAGATTGGGTATCCGTAAACCGTATTTACTCATGACAACATCATGATGAAAAGGACTGGGAAGCCAATGCAAACGCGGACCGAGAAACTAGCCATAGGCTTCACCCGCCGTCAGCGATGGATCACTGGCATTCTCGCGATTTTGGGCGCATTTTTCGTTGCCCTCTCCGTCTCTTTACACACGCGCATTCACTCACGGATTAGTACCATTGCTATCAATGAAAAGCAACCGGTCAAGGTTCTGGTTGGTATACGTGGAACCACCGCGACACCAGCTTTTATTGGATTCCTGGCCGTAGTCAAACCCAACAGTCAAGTTCTTACCGTTGTCCCCGTATCTGGAAGCATGCTAGTCATGGGGCCAAATGGCAGTATGGTGCCCCTATATACCACGATGGGCAATGATAGCCCTGCAGTACTTACAAAAATGGTCTCGCAGGCCACTAAAGTCCCCATTCACCATTATTTCTATTTCACGACCCATGACTTGGTCATGGTCATGAACGCACTGTATTATCATAGCGACCATCATTGGCCTAAACTCCTGACACCGTCATCGATGTTGGCCACATTCGGCTACCCTGACGGAGACGCAAGCCCGCGGGGTCAGGTTAACTTGTTATCTCAAATGATAACAACCCTACCCCAGGTGAATCCTCTCGTAGCAGGAGAATTATTGGCCATGGCAAAGAACTCTTCCACGAATTTGACAGCTTATCAAGTTTTTTCGTTGGCCAATTACATTCGAGGAGATGCAATAAAATTAGGATCACTAAAACTGTTGAGGCAAGCAGCCAGGAGGTCGCATGGCTAAAAACCCGACATCCGGTTTAGCCGTTATCGTGAATCTAAAATCTCCCATCACGCATTTAACACCGCATTTAAGACAGCCCGTGATTCGGCAGTTGCTATGGCTTTTTCTCATTTCTCGAGCCTTTTTCATGGAACTCGGTGGACTCGCTTACATTTATTTGCCTCATGCATGGATCGAATCACCACCTGGTACCCTCCCACCAACGGGGCAACTGATCTACCACGTAACCTTAGGGTTGTGGGCACACTGGGACGGATTGTGGTACTTGTCAATCGCCAAATTTGGATATTTAAACCGTCCTACGGCTACGGCGTTCTTCCCCCTTTATCCCTTTCTCATTCACCTCTTAGGCGGCGGAGTAACGGCAGGGGTCGTGATTAGTCTAATATCCTTTGCCTTTACGCTGTGGTTTCTGTTTCACTTAACCCAATATGAATTTGGGCCGCGAATCGCATGGGATGCTGTCCTGGTTTTGGCCTTTTTTCCCACCGCATTTTATACCAACGCCGTTTATTCCGAATCGCTGTTTATGGCTTTAGCCGTCGGTTCTCTCTATTTTGCCAGAACCCGGCGATACTTTCTTGCAGGGCCCCTGGCTGCGGCGGCCACGCTCGTGAGTATGTATGGCCTTTTATTATCCGCTCCGCTATTATTCTTATTGTGGAAGCAAGAACAACACCGACTCAAGCCATTATTTCATGCTTTATGGGCGCCTTTGGGGTTAATCGGTTATATGAGTTTTCTGCTCATCCGTTTTGGCGATCCCTTTGTTTTTGAACATGCCCAAAGTAATTGGGGACGTCACTTCGAATGGGTTGGGGGGACGTTGTGGACCGCCACACTCAAGGCGTGGCAGGTCGTTGCACAGGCCTTTAACATGCATGTTCTCTTTGCCACCGGCACACCCTCGTTAGATCCTAGCAATTTTTACAATTGGCTCTTTGCCGTGTTTTTGATCGCGGTTTTGGTCTTTTCCATCAAACGCCTGCCCTTTTACCTATGGTTTTATGAGTTACTGGCGATAGCCCTGCCCTTTTCCTATCCGGCTAATGGATATCCCCTAATGTCCCTGCCACGACTAGTTATGGAAGCCTTCCCCGTATTTATCGCGTTAGGTTTGTGGATTGGCGGCAATTCGCTGCGCCGGTTCGGCTATTTCGTCGTGGCTCTGCCCATAGGAATGTTATTCGTGGCATTATTCGCCACCGCACATTGGGTGGCTTAAAAAAAAACACCGCGCAAGCGCGGTGTTAGTGGTGTCCGCCACAACTACAGCTACTTTGAGCATGAGGATTGGTGAGCACAAACCCTTCTTGCATCGAATCCATTTGATAATCCAACACGCCTCCATCAACATAGGGACGGCTGTCGGTGTCAACCAGTAACGTGATACCCGCAGCTTGAAATTGCTCATCGCCACCCGCTAAGGTCTCTTCCCATGCCATGCGATAACCAATGCGGCCGCATCCACACGCTTGTTGCGCGCTTACCCGCACATAGTCGGCTTTCTTATCCGTGCCTAACTCCGCCAACTTAGTAATTGCTTGCGGTGTTACGTCAAGTTGCAAACTCATTCCAAAGCCCTCCTTTTATCCCATCATAAAGGGCCAGGCAAGGTGTGTAAAGACTGAACCAATTTTGTTGAAGCAAAAAGATCCCCCCCAACAATATCAGGGCCATAGCCATCCAATGGAAAGTTTTCGACGGCTTTAGTCGCAATACGCGAAGGGCGGTAAGAAGTCCGCTCTTTACCCCCAGCACGTAGAGGAGCACCACCTTCCAGTTGACATCGGCCCGTACGATGTCCCGCATGGCCGCGGTCAACGAAAAACCTGCCACGGTCAAGATCGAACTGCTCACAGCAATACTTTGGGGCAGTCCCGTGATTAACATACTCGGGAGTGCCAAAAACCCTCCTGTTCCTCCGAAATAACCGACCAAAATTCCAATTCCACAACCCGCCATCACCAAGCGTTTCCGATGTAGGCCGCGAGATTGGCGAGTAATCTTTGGTAAGATAAAAGACAGCATGGTGTTGATAATCATTAAAAAACCCAATAGTGCCAGCCGCCACTTCGTGGTCACATCGTGGGGAATCATGCGAGAAATGGTCATGCCCAAGAGTCCCGGAAGGCCAAACCACAACGCTGGCCGCAAGGCACCATAAAAGGCTTCCCGGCGAAGCCTAAATAAGAACAAGGCATTAACCGTGGTCACTGCTGCTGCTGTCCCGAATAGGGCGGTATGGGTTATTCCGAGCAAATAGTGCAGTACGATAATGGATAGGATGAGTGTGCCACCTCCGGCGGTGGCGAGAAGAAGTCCCATGCCCATTCCGCTGCAAAAGGCCAGCACGCCAGTTAGCATACTACCAGCCAGCATAAACGCATCCTCCCGATTTCAATGATGCACAATAGGATGCACGGGAATTCCGGGAATCATGTATAGGATTGGAGGAGATTACGTGAAGACGATACGCCCTTTCGCAAAACTTTTAATGGCCCGAATGGGTCGAGATGACATGACTTCCTATGCCGCTGCCTTGGCTTACAAATTTTTGTTTGCGCTGTTCCCTTTGATTTTGTTCTTAACCGCCTTGTTAGCATTCATGCACGTACCCCAGACCGTTCATGGCATTGTTGGCCCTTTAAGCAGCTTAGTACCCGCGTCCGTATTAAATCTTCTCAGGACCAACATCGCGCAGGCGATCAAACACGAGAATCCAACGGTGCTGTCGTTGGGCATCGTCGGATTCATCTGGGGTATGACCGGAGCTTTTATGGAGTTAATGGACGCCTTCAATCACGCCTACGAGCTGCCGTATCCGTTCAAGCGCACCATCTTCCAGCGTTATGCTTTGGGAGTGGGAACAGGAATCATTTTCGGTATCGTTTTTGTGGGCATGTTAGGTGTAGCAGCAGGTGGAACCCTTTTCACCCATTGGCTCTTGGGTCACGTATTACATTGGCCCGTGGATCAAGCTGCCTCCTTCATTTTGCACTGGCTCCTTGTGATAGTGCTCCTAGTTGTCAGC
>JAKADI010000213.1 GCA_021820675.1 Bacillota bacterium
CATGGGGCGCTGCGTCTAAACTCTGGCGTACAATCGTGGCAAAGTGGGGATGCATGGTGGGCTCGCCCCCAGTCAACACAATTTCCGTGGGATTCCAACTTTGGGCTTCGGTGAGAGCCGCCTGAATCATGGGGAGAGCGGCATGGCCATGATTCAAGCGGCCACCCAGATAGCAATGCCGACATTGATGCGGACAATGCGTGGTGATTTCCATCCAGAGATATCGGCAATGTGGCGTGATATGGTCTTCGTTGTCAGTAACCCGGCCCGCGCACCACTGGGCTTGGTCGGCATCCCACCGAGCCATCACAGTGTGAGGGGAATCCATGATAGCCCACTCCACCGGAACGGCGCCGGGGACGCGTAGACCATCATGATGATGGGTGAGCCATAGATCTTTGACTGCCACATAATGTTCGGGCTGAAGCCGACAGGCCAGACACGGTTGTGTGGTTCGAGCCTCACAGGTATGACACGTAGTCTTCATTGGATTTGACCTGGTTTCCAAAACCCACGAAAATCGATGGGGAGTTTTCAATCCGACAAAGGCTCGCGGTGGTATCATTCACCCGCCAGCATGTTCCTTTCACGCCACCGAAGAGGAGCCACAAAGAAAATCGAAGGGTGTGGGTGCTCAGTGTTACCCCCGTCCTCGGTGTTGCTGAGTCCCACCAAGATCTCCCGCCGCACCTCTCAGGACTCGTGTGCAGCAGGAGAGTGATTAGGGGCCGAGAGCCGAGAGCCTTCTGCGGTAATCTAACCAAGAAACCAGGATTCCTCCTTTCTCTTTGTAAGGTTTTTCTATTTCTTTGTTTGGTTGAGTCCAGGCGCTCCAATCAATGTGACATTCCAAATTATTGGATTTCCCTGGTTTTCCATATCCATTCTCGCATAAATCACACCATTTCGGTACAGTCTGAAATTTTCTTGCCGTCACAATTATCCACAAAATCATGCCGAGACATTTTGCTGTGCTGATGGGAGATGAGAATATCGGCCAGTACCTGGTAATGGCGGAGGACGTCGGCCCCTTGCTGGCCGAACAAACACGATTGCGCCAAGTCATCTATTACGAAATCGTGGGGCTTTATTCGCAGAGAAACTAATGGGTTTGCCCTCATCAAGAGGACAGACCCCAGCGGCTTTCATCCCCATAGGTAAACCCAGGGGGTTTTCGCCGCTATTTTATAATTTCAAAGAAAATCTTCCAATCGCACTACATCATGGCCCACGGGCTGGATACGTTCGAATTCAGCGCGTCGTTCAGGAAAACTCGTTGCCGGTTTGGTCGCATCGATGACCACCTTGCTGCCAATTCGTTGCCAACCGGGAGACCCCGGTGGCAATAACTCTGTGCCCGTCGGGTCCATAGGATGTACACGCACACCGTCCACTACGGTCAGGTCGATAGCAGGACTGGTTCGGGTATTGATGGCCCATAAGATTTCCCAGTAGTCAAAAATATTGACATCAGGATCTACGACAATAACCACTTTGGGATGAAGTACCGGAGAGCTTAAAGCAGCCAAACCGACGGATTTCGCTTCCCCCGCGAAGCGGGGAACCATTTGGATGACCACGCCAAAAATCCCCGGGAGAATCAGGACATTTTTGAGGTCGACATATCCCGCCACGTTGCGAATGTGATTGAAAATCACTGCTCCTAGAGGCACCTTGTGAAATAAACAGCCCTCCATTTCGCTACCATTTTGAAGATTTTTGAAAATTGGCCGAAACCGCGTCGTCACGCGTTCCACGACAACCCGGGGATTTTTTCCGGTTCCGGCCACGTAATAATCCTGAAATTCGCTAAATGGTCCTTCCGGAAATCGCTCGTGCGGGGGAACATGTCCCTCGATGATAATCTCGGCATCCGCCGGAACATAGATGTCACTGAGTTCGGATTGGACCATGGAAACCGGCTCTCCCAAGAGCGCTCCGGCAATCTCCATTTCGTCCAATCCGAATGGTGCAGTTGTTGCGGCTGCCATATAATAGAACGGATGATGGCCAATCATGATAGATACCGGCATCGGTTGATTTATCGCCTCATATTTAGAATAAATCGTCCGGGTGTGGCGAGGTACCATTAAAATCCCGGTTTGCCGCGGACCTTGAATTTGGAGGCGATGAAAACTCACGTTTTGCCGGCCCGTTTCGGGATCTTTTGTAAACACGAGACCCGATCCAATGACGCGGCCTCCATCTTTGGTCCCGGCCTGATGTACCGGCCATTTCGTCAGATCTATGTCCTCTTCGCTCATCACAACCTCTTTGACCGGACCTGAGGCCACCGGTTTCCATGGCACACGCTGTGACATTATCTCTGCATAGGCCGGAACCACCTGGCTTTTGGGCATCCCGAAGGCTATTCCGACATGGTCCAAATTGGCTGGCGCGTTGCCAATGGAGCGCCAGCCCAGGCAGCCCGTCAATTGATGAAACATCAGAGCGCGGTTTCGCGCCTGATAGAGTAGGGATCCCATCTGCGTCCTAGGATCCACGGCCTTTTCAATATGTAAGAGTTGTCCGTGTTGTTCGAGAGTATCAATCCAAGAGCGCATGTCCTGACCCATCTTAACCATCTCTCCCTTCAACCAAGTATTTCATCATCTATAATCCTTTTGACTCAAGATCCGCCTTGCTTTATTCAATGTCCCCAGCGGCTTACGATATATGGGTTTAGAGAGAGACTCACGGCCACGGAAAAATCCGCTCCAAGGCTCGGAAGGAATACTGGAGGAGCGGTAATCAGGGTCAACATATCCGCGCGCCGTTGATCTGCCCCCAGGGCGACTCACCCATCACCTGCTCATCAGCACGGTCGCTAGCGTCTTCCTTGTTACGCCTCACACCCCATTTTCCCATCACTTGCCCACACGCGAATAACTCTGGAACCTTGGTCCCCGGCGCGAGATTTTCCGCAACATAAATTTTTCCTAATGGTCCCACGAATCTCGTTCTTTCTGGCAGCAACTGTTCGTTGTAGGCTCTAAACGACAACCTAATCACCATAGATCAGGGGCTCAATCGATATTCTACACACCTTCATCTGATACGGCGAACATATGGAACACCAAGTGACCGCCCCTGAGAAATCTCGCCTTTGTGCCAGAACACCCCGTTTCAGTGTGTCAATGGTATCGGCACTACATCTATCAACACCAGCCAAGCGGCTAATCGCTTGCTAAAGCCCTTCCAGGTCTCTTCAGAGTCCAGACGACGGAAGGATTTTTGGTTTCGATTACCTAAAATTTCAACAGGCGTTTAGCGTTGCCTTCATAGATTTGTTGACGCTCTGACGCAGCGATGTCGATCGCATCCAATATCCGGATCGTCTCTCGTAGGAAAAATGCCCCGCCCTCGGGATCAAATGGACAGTCTGACGCGAACACTGTGTGTTCAGCACCGAAGAAACGGTATCCGCACTGGGTTGCCTCGAGTGCTCCAAACAGCGCCGTATCCCCATAAAACTCGTGAAAATAGTCCAGGGTCCTGCGCTTTAAGGGTGTATATTCTTCGCCCATCGTACGTTGTCCCATCACGTCGAGTCCAGGACTAATCCGCCCTTCAAAATACGGCACCATGCCCCCCATATGGTGAGTGACCACCCGGAGTCCGGGCAAGCGGTCAAACAACCCTGAGTAGACCATCCGCGCCATCGCGACCGTTGTTTCATAAGGCCACCCGAATGCCCACCAGAGTTCATACCGAGATTTGCTCTCCGTTCGATAATCGGAAAAATTCGCTCCCCGGGCGGGGTGCATGAAAATGGTCACGTCCCGCTCATGCGCATGCTGAAAGAAGGGGAACAACTCCGGTGAGTCAAGCGGCTTGCCATCTACATTGCTAAAGATTTGCACGGCTGAGGCGTTGAGGTCATCCAGCGCCCGATCCAATTCCCTAATCGCCCCGGGAGTGTCGTTCATCGGCAAAGACGCAATAAAGCCAGGAAATCGGTCGGAATGAGCCCGGCAAATAGCAGCCATCTCATCGTTCGCCAATTGCGCCAATTCGACCGCCGTCTTCGGGTCGGCGCCGACTTCAATAGGTGGTCCGGCCAGGGAAATCACCTGCTGAACGTCGTCGAACCGGTCGAGCAAGCGCAGGCGTGCATCCATGTCCCATAAAGTTGGAATATTTGAATTGCGTTTGAGATGTTCGCGGTCACGAGACGTAATCTCGAGACGCTTTAAATAATTTTCGGGCAAAACGTGGTTAAAAACATCGAGTTTCATCGGTTGACCTCCTTAAATAACATATCGTTCGTCTCACGGGCTACTTTCTGTCGGTTCAATCACATTCAGAGGTCCGTCGGTCATTCCAGGATTTCCGGACTCTCGTCCTGATGAAACCGGTTTTGGCAAAAGGGACAAAGCAATTTCCACTCGGTGTGGCGAAGGTCTCGGGTATGACAATAAAACTTCTGCCGACACCGAGGACAGGTCACCCAAAAGATACTGGCCATCATCATCCCTCCATATAAAGGTGTGTGACGGATCTACCAGGTCTAAGCCAACCCCAGGGACTCCAGGTCAATCCGCGCCATAACCCGTTCAGGAACCCGAATCCGAGAGGCAAATGGCCGTTGAACAGGACGAGTCGCGTCAATGATCATTTTTGCGGTCAGAATATCGTCCGTTTGAGATGGGTCCAGTGTGCTTCCCTTGACGTTTTTAATCACATCGACATCCTGATCCGCCTGCACTCGGGTGGCCACCGACCATAGGACCTCTTCCTCGTGAAAGGGGTCAATGTCGCCGTCCACTATCACCACGTGTTTGACAAAGTCGCATTCCCCCATTGCAATCAGCGCCGCCTGTTTACTTGCCCCATCGACTTTTTTATCG
>JAKADI010000214.1 GCA_021820675.1 Bacillota bacterium
CCCAGTAGTGGACGGCAGTGGTGTCAAAGCCGTATGGGAATATACTGTAGTCAATAGACTGGTTGATCATCATGTTATCCATGTTGGCCAAAAGGTCTTGTTAGTTTCCGCGCTCGATCGATTCGGGATGGCGCAGGCATTTTATGAACACGGCTTTGAGACCATTGCGGGAGATTTTATTTTCGCTAGCCACATCGATTATCCCATTACTTCGCTCGAGGAGCTCAAGAAATTTGCCAGAAGACTTTTGCCGGACTTGACCAAAATGCCTTTTGCGCTGCTGTATCCTACGGGGAGGGAGCAAGATGAAATTTCCCCGGACACAAGTTACCACCATTAT
The DNA here is from genome assembly GCA_021820675.1 of Bacillota bacterium. GTDB lineage: Bacteria > Bacillota > Sulfobacillia > Sulfobacillales > Sulfobacillaceae > Sulfobacillus. The sequence continues at coordinate 341 of JAKADI010000214.1, forward strand.
TTTCAAGACTCGGATATTGTTGCGGGAGATTTTCATTTCATCCACCGGTATTTGCCGCAGACCCTGGACGGGAAAATTATGATCACGAATACTACTACAGCGGAAGACCGGGCGTTGCTAAAATCCCGCCACTTGGGTGTTCTCATTACAACGACGCCGGTATTGGCTGGACGAAGCTTTGGCACGAATGTGATTGAGGCCGCCATTGTGGCCGCGACGGGGGTTGAGCCGGATGATGAAAGATGGCCTGCGGCTGTTCTTGAAGCGGGGTTGCGATACGAATTGACACGGTGGAATTAAGTGCTCGAGGACAAAGATTTAGAGGAGTCGAACCTGATGACTATGTTACCCATTTTCGAAGACTTTGTACGAGCTTGTAACGAGAATCCGCGGCTTCGCCAAATGAACCGGGATTGGAATCGAACGATCGTCATTCGCACGAGTGATAATGGACGGTGCTATTGGTTGCAAAGTGAGAACGGTTTGATTCAGCATGGCGAAGGCGACCGTGATAACGCTGACATGCGGATCGAAGGCTCCGACAAGGTTATCCGCGAGGTCTTTTCGGGGGCTATAAGTCCTACTGAACCTTATAATGCTGGAGATTTGCTCGTCAAAGGCAGTCAGGATGATTTGGTGCGTCTCGATATTATCACGTTATTAATTTGGGGAGAATGACCATGACGCAACGCCAAGCACTGCCCTTACGAACGGCTGTATCCACGAGTGCCGGATTGGCCTCGGCCGCGATTAATTTCCTCGCTTGTGTCGAGATCGCGGAATATGCGGGCGGACCCTCGGCGTGGATCGCATTATTGGTGGCTGGCTGTCTGATTGTGTTCTCTGCTAGTAACTTTGCGGAACTCAGTGGACTTTATCCCTCTGCAGCGGCGATTCGGGTATGGACCAGGCGCGGGCTTAATGATTCCCTCTCCTTGCGTATCTCTTTAGTCTATGCCCTGACAGTGACCTTCGCCATTGCGGCCGATGCCTTTGTCGTGGCTCAAGCATTTCATCAAGCCGTACCGTGGTGTCCGGGGTGGATATGGATAATTGTCCTGTTATTCGTGATATCGTGGGCTAATTTGCGGGGTATTCGCATAGCTGGTCGTGTGCAGGATGTCAATGCATTAATGCTACTCGTAACTTTGGGCATCGTCGGGATTGTGATTTTATGGAAAGGTCCTCTGCCTCCAATTTACCATTTCTTTCATGTTGGTCCCGGAATATTTCAAAGTATTGCCTTAGGGATTTTTATTTATGTGGGATTCGAATGGGTGACGCCGTTAGCGGAAGAATTTTCTGATGTCCGGGCCATTCCCCGAGGTATGTACATAGCCCTAGGTTTGATTGCCATTGCGTTTGGACTGTTCACGGTGGCGTTGACGACAATTTTTCCTACGGTTGGACAGCTCCGTTCCACGCTAATTCCGCAGCTCTTGGCTGGGCAGAAGGCATTAGGACCCTTAGGTTTTTGGTGGATGTTGTTTGTCACCGCGACGACAGCCATGACCACATTCAATGGCGGACTGTTCACGGCGTCACGGTTTATTTATGCTCTGGCACGGGAGAAGGCCTTGCCGAAAACATTTGCCCATTTGAATGACCGCTGGGTTCCGTCTTATGCCATCATAGGCTTGGCCTGTGTATCACTGGTCTTGGCCTTGGTGATATTTCAAATTGGGCAGTACACCGTCTTGATCAACGCGAGCGCAGGAGTTGAAGGTATCATTTACGCGTTATCGGCACTTTTGATTGTCCGGTTACGAAAGAAAGAACCTCATCGTGCGAGACCGTTTCGCGCGTTAGGGGTGCCGTGGATTACGCTGATTGTGGGGCTATTGTTTCTGGTATTAGGACTGGGAGCCCTAATGACTTCGGTGTCAATCATTCCCTGGCCTTTAATATTTGTGGGGACGCTCGTGATGTTGGTATCCGTGTACGTGTATCTGGCTGTACCCAAGATCAAAGCGAAAGCCCATATTAAGTCCGTGAGGGTGGCACCCGAAGAAACCATAGAGTAAAAGTTGTTCCACGCTCCCCTGTTTCTACAGTAATGTGGCCCTTTTGCGACCGCATTAGCGCTTCGGCAATACTTAATCCTAACCCGGTTCCGCTTTTTCCGCGTCCGTTATGTCCCCGATAAAACCGTGTAAAAATATGGGGAATATCATCTGCAGGAATACCAGGGCCATAGTCACGAATGGAAATGCCGCAAAGCTCTGCTTGCGGTAAAACCTTGATCTCAATGGCACCGTTTTCGGGACTATATTTGACCGCGTTCTCTAGCACGGCCCATAACGCCCGCCTGGCAAAGGGTTCATGAACCCAGACGGCCTCTTGGGTGTGATCGTAGAGGACGACCCGTAAAGCAGGGTTCAATGCCCGGGCATCTTCACACGCATCTTCCAACAAGGTGCTAAGGGAATGGGTTTGCAGTTGGGCCGGGCCTTCGTTTCTGACATGTTCTAGGGTGAGCAGATTGCTCACCAGCGTAATCATTTCGGATACGGCGCGATCAATTGCGGTTAGGCTTTCTTCTTCCGTAGCTCGGTCAATACTGTCCCAATGGCGTAAAATATCGAGGTTTCCCCGGATAACTTCGAGCGGGGTTCGCAGTTGATGGGCGGCGTCAGCCAGTAGAGTGCGATCGCGTTGCCAACGTGCCTCTAACGTTTGTACCAGTTCGGATAACAGACCGGCTAGCTGGCTAAACTCATCATCCGTGCGAGAAGGATTCTCCACCGGTAAAAATTGGTTTGCTGACAACATACGTTCCACGGAACGTGTCATCCGTTTGACAGGTTCCAGCACACGGTGCGTGGTCCACCGACCGAGTAATACACCGCCAGCTGCGGCGGCGAGGCCGACGATGGTCATGACCAGGACTAAATCGCCTAATAAATCCAGATCGGGTTTCAGCGGCCAATCGATCATATACGTCAAACCGTCATGACTCTTCACGATCCGTAAAGCAAGGGGATGGCGAGCTAAGCTGGCAATGAGCATTCCGGCCGGGCCTGACGCGGCGTTGGGGGAGTGAAGGACAATACGTCCATTATGGATGATCCATATGTGGGGATCTACTGACCGTGTGTATCCTTGCATCATGGCGGTCAATGTCTCCCCGTGGGCATGTTTGAGGCCGGCATAGACGCTAAGGGTATCTGAAACTGCAGCATCATATAAATGCAAGCTTACGGCCAAAATTGTGATGATGGCAAAGACGACGACCAGGCTAACAATAGCCCCTCCCGTTTGAATGGTAAAACGGGTGCGCAGACTCCGCGGAAAGTTCACGATGGACTCTCATATTTCAAGACATAACCCACTCCACGAATCGTAACCAAATTGAGTTCGTCAGTCGGTAAACCAAGTTTCTGCCGGAGGTACCCTACATAGACGTCAACAATGTTCGATGCTCCAGAGTAGCCCCAACCCCATACTCTGTCCAAAATCATATCGCGGGTTAATGTAATACCCACATTTTGCATGAAGTACTGTAATAGATCAAATTCTCGACGGGTGAGTTCAATGGGACTATTAAGCAACCGAACTTCGTGTCTCATGGGGTATAATTCTAAGGGTCCAACTTGGAGCATATCGTCTTGATGAAAGACATTCGCTGGCCGTCGCGTCAGGGCGCGCATTCGCGCGAGCAGTTCCATTGTGGCAAAGGGTTTCACGAGATAGTCGTCGGCACCCGCATCAAGACCCCTCACCCGGTCAACGACAGCGTCCCGCGCTGTCAAAATTAATATTGGCGTATCAGACACTTGGCGCAGGGATTGACAAACCTTAATCCCATCAATGTCGGGTAACATGAGATCCAGGATCACGACATCATATTTGCCGGCAATAGCTTCAGAAAGACCATCGCGTCCTTTGTTGCACCAATGAACATCCCATCCGGCATGGCGCAATTCTAAGGTTATCAAACGGGCAACACGGTCATCATCTTCGACGAGCAGAGTGTGCAAGCTATTTTCATCCTTTCAACTTCTACCGGTTTGAAAGCAAAAGTTAGCCGGGAGAGTTTTTCTCGGATTCTCAGTCTGTTAGGCCTATTATAACGAAATACATGTCTATTTCCCCGGGGCTTCACATAGGTATTACGTACGAAGCGCGAGGAGGATGGGGTATGGCTCGCTATACTCATATGGCAAATGGTAAACGGCGTTCTTTGATCATGATCATTTTGATGTTAGTAGCGATGGCTTTAACGGGAAGCCTGATCTATAGCCAAAGCAGTCAGATCATTGCGAGTTGGGACCGCTTATTGTTGCGTCCTGCAGAAACATCTTTGAGAAGTGGAGCCGGCCCCAGGCCACATCATAGCACGTCAAAAACGATCCCCTCCGACGGTCTTCCGCAGGGTATGGTGTTGGGCTATTTTTATGATCCGGGG
>JAKADI010000215.1 GCA_021820675.1 Bacillota bacterium
TTTGCTTATTTCTGAAGTCGTAACCATGCTAAAATGATGGCTTCGCCTAAGACATTAATTTCTGCCATTTGCATATGACGGACTGCCGGATCCGGTTCAGCATGCACAAGCATTACGGCTTGAGCCAATTGTTGGTGCTGTTTGTCGTCAGCGTTGAAGGCGGGAAGTTTCATGTGTTTAAAGATGTTTCCTACTTGAATTAAGACATTATGGCTTTCCACCCACTCGCGCACCAACGATGTGTTGAGTAAACCGCAAAGAAAATGGGCAGGAAGGCGATCAGTAAAAGCGACGAAGTAGATCTTATGATCGGGCACATAAGGACGCAAACCCACGCCAGGCACCTCGTGACTCCCACACACAGCCGCATAAAAGCGTGTAGACATTTCAGGCCAAATGACTTTCCACGGAGCAAACGTGTAGGGGCCGACATTATAAATCGCTTGATAGGGAGCTCCTGTCATTTGACGTCGATAGGTCGACCGTTTTTCCAGGATAGATTGAAATCCTGCAAACCATGCACGCGTTCTTGTTAGTTGTGAAGAATTTAGCCGGTTTTCACAGTCCCGATAATCAGATGTTGAGATACCGGTATTCGGAACAAAGGTGTAAAGCTGTTCAGACAGAGGAGTCTTGGCATCCAATCGCAGATAGCACGCTTCAAAGTCCCCAGCTCCCTTAATCAAGGGATACAGTAATTCTGTTTCAACCCAAGCTGTCTTCATAGGGCCGATATCAGATGTTCCAGCATCCGGGCAACTTTGGATGCGAACCAGATTGTTTGAACCGCGCTCAAGAATTGGCACGAAGTAGATACCGTTTCTATCACAGGTAATCCCCTTACGCCCTTTGTACCAATCACATGACCCGGCCATAGGCCGAAAGATGGCGAAACGCCCAGGGGGGAGAACGGCCCAAGGAGTGCCAGCGTTTTGAACAGGTGCTGCCTCCATGTCAATCTGAGAGAGACGTTGCATCACGTCCTTGAGAGAAAGGGTAGCGGGTATAGAACGACTATAACCGGATTGAGCAGTCCATCTTCGGTAAGGAACAGGAAATTCACCAGGAGTCTCCGCTTTATCCAACACCATAACGACGGTATAATTGCTAACATCCTCAAAAGGCGTGAGAGCCCCCATATCGTCTACGCTGACAGGTTGCAAATACAGCGTATGAGGATCTGCAGGACTAATACGGAATTTTCGGAATCCTGCCGATGAGGGATTTTTAAACAATTCTCCTCGAATGACAAAAGCCAGGCGGCCACCGGTTTTAAGCCATTTATCGGTTGTGGTATAGGTAATCATGGCAGAGATGTCTAGTTCATTCCCACCGTGGCGCCGATTATCGGAAAAAATTCCATAGCTTTCGCAAGTAGGTTTAATACGATTACGATAGGCATCAGGCAACTTGGACCACCGAACCCATGGAGGATTGCCAACGATACAGTCAAATTGGCCAGCTGTAGCCGACCAGAAGAAGTTGCGAACAATTCGGAACCATATTCCATTCCATTGTTTACGATGCAAGTTTAAAATTTGTTCGTAGGTATGTGCTAATGGAATCTGCCAAATCACAAGCTCTTCACGGTTTAACACGTGGGCTGTGTGTAGTGCTACGGAGACGTCGGCATATTCACTATCGTACTCAACGTGATGGCCCATAATTTCAAAAACACGATCCAATCTTTCCCGATCTCTAGCCAGACGGACAGGAAGGGTAATTTCCAACGCTGCAATCTGACTGCCGATTTGATAGTGAATAATCGATGTGCTGTCTGTTGGATTGGATGCAGGAGAATAGATTGCATCGGCCAGTAATACGGGTATTTCAATCTCGTGTCCGGGACACGCATACAACAAGTCAGCAATTTCCATCAACACATTGACCCGAGCAGTTTGCACAGCCAGAGGGTTGAGATCAAAGCCCCAAATAGCCTGACAGAGGTGATTGAGAATTTGATCGGGAGACCATCCATGATCGATGGCTTGAGCACGAACCAATCGCATCATAGCTAACAAGAACGCGCCAGAGCCACAAGTGGGATCGAGAGCGCGAGTCTCTAGCCAATTGCGTGAGCCTAATCTTGCTAACGTAAAATCCACAAGCCAATCGGGTGTATAAAATTCTCCGAGGACTTGTCGCAATTTACGTGGAACTAATCCTTGATACAAATCACGTAACACGTCGCGTGTGTGACCAAGGCGATCCGCCCGATAAAGCGAGAGAGTTGCCAGCATGGTTCGTATTCCTGTAATCATTGGCGCACTAAATGGTGAGCTCTTGGCTACGTCGAGATACCAACTAAAAATGGCTTCTTCAACAAAACCCTTGATACCCGCTTGTTCAAAGATGCCAGAACGCTCAATCTCCCGTTCTAAGGTGGCAATCAAATCGTTGTCGCTCCGCATGGCCGATAGGGATTGTGCGGGACGCGAGAGAGACGTGAGATGATGAGCCGCAACGATTTCTGCCGCCAGCATCTTGATTAGCATAGAGTTATACGTATGAATAACGAATAGTTTGCCTGGCATTGCCAGCATGGGATGACCTGGCCATACAAATCCTAGCTCACCATTAATGGTGGCAGTTTGTAACACAGAAAGGTCAGCAATCTGTCCGTACAGTGTGCGCCATTCTTCGAAGAGCATTGTTATTTTGGAGTGGCCAGGGGTGTCGATTGCCAGCGCGAGAGCATCTGACAGAGTTTGCATGACCGCTTTAGCTGATGCAGAACCATGCCCAAAATCGCGCAGAAGATTTTCTGTTGACACTGCTCTGCGTGTATCGGCTTGGAGGGCAGCAATAACCAATCCGAGAGAGTAGGGTGAGAATGGAAGCAACTCATCCGGAAAGATGTGGTTGTCACGGACCTGGGCGAAACAGATGTGATCACCATCGATGGCGATACCAATAAAATCTTCCTGGGGAATACCATTTCTGTCAGAGGCTTGCTGAATATATGGCAAGAGACGATCATTCATGGCCTCTTGAAACTTGGCGCTAGTTTTTCGTCCACGAAACAAACCAGGTGCTTTAAATTCCACAACAACATTGTTTAGACTGCCATCCCGCCGAGTTCGCTCGGCATCGAATTGTGTGTTAAGGACTGACTCCAGAGCAGAAATCCATCCAATGCGCACTTCTTCCTCATTCTGCCACGGTCGATTCCGTCGGGCTGAAATATTTGCAAAGGCCTTGTCTATGAGAATAGGTAATGCTTCGGGTTGAATACCCATAGAACACACTTCACTCCAATCTAGGCTTGAGTTTATGATAACTCGGCTATACAGTCAATACGTGATCGGTACGACAGCGACAGGCCAGGGTTCACTCCCCGTGTGTCTTTGGCTGACGTATGTAGGCGGGAATGACCCAATTCTCGAATAGCTCGAGAAATAGCGATTATTGCCAATTTGTCCAGGGAGCCCGTTTGCTAAAACCTCCCTTTTCCAGGCGGGAACCAGCGGCTCCTCGCGTGAACAGGCTTAATGCCGGATCACGCGAAAGTTTTGCGGTGGGTGGAAGCTTCGGCCTTCAGGCCGGAGAGGCTTCCACTTTTCCGAAAATTTCTCGGCAGAAAAGCTCTGACAAATCTTGTCGGCGATGCTCCGGCGGGCTGAACGAGCGGTCAGCGCGATGAGAGACAGCGAGTGGGGTCAGACCCCCTATTTGCCCGGCTCCAAACGAAATTGCGTTTTGAATTCAGCGAGACTTCCTTCCGGATCCACAATATTAATCCACTCGGGCCGCTGCAAATCCCGGGGATACCCTTTGACCCAGATATCGACCACCCCGCCGCCGCCTTGAAGCCAGTACTCGATAATAGCATTGGGCGGATCGGAATCAAACGAAATCAATTCCCCGCTTTTCAAACCAATACGAATCATACTCTGTCACCCTCTTTGACCAGAATGGAGAAAGCTAGGCCGGTTGTTGCACCGCCCGGCGAAATCGGATTCGCTCGGAACGGGATAGGACTCCGGCGCGCAAACAATGCGGGTGCGTCCGGTAAAAGGCGTTCACCTGGGCCATCAGTGCGGCGTTAAGAGCACAGACCCGATCCATCGACCACACCACAAAGCGCGTGCCGGTGAATTCGCCCGCCAGAAACCGGTGAGGCGCAAAGCCCACGGCTAACAACAGATCAAACAAGACGATACCGTGGAGACCGTGGGCGGCTAAATCATCTTCGATGGCCCGCAAGTCGTCCACCGGATTGCGAAAGGATATGGCCACAACGACGTGCGTGTACACGGCATGGGATACGGGAAGGATTGCATAGGTAGCAGACATCAAAAAACAGCCCCTTTCTGAAACAGATCATGCCCGCTCCCCTTCTCCCGCAGAGCGGGAGACGAGCACCCAGCGACTCCCCCGCCCCATCAATCTGCATCGTGAGCCGGCAGCAGTGCCAACAGGCCACTGAGTACCACCACCCCGCCCAACGTAGCGCCTGCGGTGGCGGTAGCCAAAGAGCTCGCCGTCGCCGCCATTACCACGCCGTGACGCACCAAAGCCAGCCACAGCAAAGCCAACACCGGCTTGAGTGGCAAGTGATGGGTCTGAATCGCTAACGTCATGGTGTGCAACAACTCCGCCAGCATGACCAACAACAACACCGGATCCAACACCGTCAGCAACGCCGTATAGGAAATCGGACGGACCAGCAGCCCTCCAATGACGGCCATCACATGCACGGCGACGCCGAGAATACTCAGAACACCCAGACCGTACAAGGC
>JAKADI010000216.1 GCA_021820675.1 Bacillota bacterium
TAGCGTTGTTGCATTGACGGATGATGCGATTGGTTGTGTGCGGGATGGATTAGGTTTGAAACCGCTGATGATTGCGGAGTCCGATGATGTCGTACTTCTCGCTTCAGAAGCGCAGGCGATTCGACATCTCCGTTTCTCACACTTGTCTATTCATGAAGCTTGGCCCGGGGAGGTACGTACATGGATGAAACAACCCTTAACGTTGTGGAGTTAGACCTTAACGATTTAAATACACAGGAAATCAATGCCTCGATTCGCACCACACTACGGCATCGACCGAATTTTCTTCTTCGGAATGCTCTAGGACAACACAATATTGGCGTAGGCGTCACCAACCAGAGCTCCTTTGTCGTTCAGGGGGATTTAGGGCATTATGCCTTTGCCATGTGTGAGGGGATTCAGGTTCGCATTGAAGGCGACGTGGGATGGGGAGTGGGCGAAAACCTGATGTCCGGTGAAATTTTTGTGAATGGCGATGCCGGTTCGAGCGCCGGCCCTAGCCTTCGGGGCGGGGTGGTTGCCATTGCGGGAAATGCCGGACCCCGAGCCGGTATCGGGGTGAAAGGAGGTACCCTGATTATCGGGGGCGACGCGGGATACATGAGCGGCTTTATGATGCAAAAAGGGACGATAATCATTCTGGGCAATGCGGGTCCCGGGTTAGGCGACTCGATGTATGACGGCCAGATATTTGTGGCAGGAACCATCACGGAGTTAGGGCATGATACCCGGATAAATTTCTTAAATGAGTCCGAGTACGAGGCGATTGCTCACCTCGTTTTACCCTATCACATGTCCATTCCACTTCCCTCCACGTTTCGAAAAGTCGTGAGTGCCGGAACTTTACACCACTTCGACAAAAAGGAGATTGCCCGATGGAAAACGGCTTTATAAGTCCGAATGAAATCTGGACACCCCAAGTTATTGAAGAGATTCAAGAAAAGGCGGAATTAGGACGATACCGTATCCGCGGAATGGGCCGGTCTCGCCGGGTCCCCAGTTTTGATGATTTGGTCGTGGTGCCGGCGGGGCTAACCCGGGTGCCATTGGAAGGCTACCGCGAACGTTGCGAAACTCGAACGGTCCTGGGGACCCGATTTGCGCAGAAGCCGATCGTCTTGGATATTCCTGTTACGGTTGCAGGCATGAGTTATGGCGCCTTGTCGTTGTCGGCAAAAAAGGCTTTGGGAATAGCTGCTACAACCGTAGGAACGTCAACGACAACCGGTGATGGAGGGATGCATCCAGACGAACGGCGAGCGTCCAAAATGTTGGTTTATCAGTATTTGCCCGCGCGATACGGACAAAACCCCTACGATATGAAGCGAGCCGACGCTATTGAGATTGTCGTAAGCCAAGGAGCCAAACCTGGAGGCGGAGGTTTGTTATTGGGCCACAAGATTTCAGCAGAAATTGCAGCGCTTCGGGACTTACCCGAAGGCGTGGACCAACGAAGTCCGGTTCGGCATCCGGATTGGATGGGCCCAGACGATTTAGCTATCAAAATTGAAGAATTACGTGAGATAACCGGGTGGCAGGTGCCAATTTATGTAAAAATTGGTGCCAGTCGCGTATATGAAGACGTCATGTTAGCCGCTAAAGCTGGTGCGGATGTCGTGGTGGTTGATGGCATGGAAGGCGGAACGGCGGCGTCGGTGGAGATACAGACTGAACACACCGGAATTCCTACGTTGGCCGCGGTGGTCGAGGCTACCGAAGCATTACGGGAACTTGGTTTAGATGACGAGGTGCAGCTCATCATATCCGGAGGGATTCGCAGCGGAGTGGATGCAGCCAAAGCGCTGGCTCTCGGAGCCACTGCGGTATCCATTGGAACGGCCGCCTTATTGGCCATGGGATGCAACGACCCGCGTTATGCCGAAGACTTTAGATCAATGGGGACAGAACCTTACTCTTGTCATGCGTGTCACACCGGAAGATGTCCCGCGGGGATCACGACTCAAGACCCGCTTTTTATGGAGAGATTAGACGTCGCGGTCGCTAGTGAGCGGATAGCTAACTTTTTGTACTCAATGGCCCTAGAAATGCAGACGCTGGCGCGTTCGTGCGGGAAATCGAATATTCACCATCTTGACGAGACAGACCTTCGATCGTTAACCTGGGAAACCTCATTGATTACCGGGATTCCGTTGGTGGGCCAACGCCGTAATCATCACGCCGCAAAGACCCCGGAGAAAGTTAGCTCGAGGGAGACATTGACGGAAGGAAAATGGTAATTGGTGTCCGGAGCACAAATTAAGCGGCTCTGGACCCCGATGACGACGACCTGACCGGTCTCAGAGTTAAGCAACTCCCGAATAACAACAGGTCCCAAGCGGTGACTCACGGGTTTGGTTGCCATATCTTGCCCCCTCATTTCTTCGTTGTATGTCATGTCTATAACGTATGCCGTGTATGTCACTCAACATTTCACCGAGGTGTACCAGAGATTTGTATTTTGTCGAAAATTTCTGAGGGCCATAAACAGGATGTTGCTTGGGTGGCCGAAATTTTACGGTGTAAGATAAGACCCGAGGCGCTCCAAGGTGGATCAATTCCGAAAAGAAGATGCCTTACATGATCTTCCCGAAAAAAGTCCTGTCATTCCTCTTTCTGTTAGTAGCAGTAAGCGCTGGCTGACAGGGTTTGCTTTTGCCCGAACTGCTCCCATATCACTTAATTACGTGCCATTATCAGGCCATAATGGGGTGGCTTGGTAAGAAGACCATCCCCAAATTCCTTTGTTCTCATCATTTTCAGCTCACGTGCAAGTCCATAGCACCTCCGCCACCTACGGGTGTCCCGGAACATGGCATCAACGTGTTGCCACGGGAGGATTGTCAAGAAGCCAATACGGGCGGTGATACCTGATCTTTAATGTGGGGGTTCTGGCTGACGAATTTATCCAAAGTCGATTTGGGACCCTCCGTTATCATATCAATGCCTTTTGCTGCGGTGAATGGGACGGCAATTAACCCCCTATACCGTCCACGCTCTAGAGATTCAGGATATAATTTCCACGGAATTTTTTCGAAGTATACTAGTATCGACGCCTGCCTCTTCATGCTTCTTAACTTAACCGTTGGGAATACACTTGCCCTCTATTGGTGGATTCAATCGAATTCCGACCCGAATGATGAAGCATATCGTTATATCACATGCCGTATTCCATGAAATGAGAAGAAAGGCGGGCATTGACATGATAGGACGTCCTTTAGCCGGTATCATTCCCACGCGAGATCTGACAATTACTCAAATTTATTGTGATTCCGTCGGGATACGGTTCGAATACTCCGTATCCTCTCCGCTTCCTGTTCCGGGGGATCCTCATTATACTGCCGAGGCCTTTGCTTGCTATGAATGGACGATTACCGTACATGACCAGGCGTGGACGAATTATCGTCCAGGAGGTGGTGCGACCGATGGTAGTCAAGGGGTTCGCACCATCACGCCCTGCCCTCCGTTGAATGCGTCCCGATTATTCATTGCTATCACACCATGGAATCGCGATACTCCTTGTTACACCATGACGTTGGGCATCCGTGATTGTCATCTGCCATTGATCGCCGATCAAAAACAATTAGAAGACGATACTCGTGAGGCTTTTGCAGCCATGGCCCCGGCCGCGCCTCATCTGGACCCTCCACAATGGATTCAGAGCACCATAACGACTCAGCCTGTTTTAGGTATTAATGTGTACTGTTCTCATTCCTCACTGCCAAAGACTCACATCATTCGCTTCTTTCTCCCGGCGGATCCGCAAGCCGACACCGTATTTTGGGACAATTCACTGCCTCCTGCGCGCCGTCCCGAGTGGGGATTAGCCTTTTTCGGAGAAATCACTACGCACCAGCATTCTCAACAATGGCATCCTGATCCAGATACGGGCGGGGTTTGGATTCATGGTCGTGATTTATTATCATGAGAGTTTATGGTCCAAGGCTATTTATTAGGCTATTATGCTCTGCATGGGAGACCTGGCCCTCATGGTATAACACGAGCGTTCCCGTCAGCCAAAGCGTATATTGACAGCCCTGAAAATTATCAAGGCAGACAATATGCTGTGAGGGAGTCACGTGTTGGGCCCATGTTAACACGGCTGTCCGGTTTCTGTTCGATTATAAGCCGTATGGTGTGGGTCAACTGACGGTCGCGCTCTCCCAAGCGCGTTTCTGTCTCCCTGAACTCTTGCACGAAGCGTTCTTGCATATGGCCCAGGTGTGTTTGCACAGCGGTTTGCTGTTCCATGAGCGTGACCAAAGCGGATTGGACGGTGGCAACATCCTTGTGCTCATGCGCTCGCTCATTGCTCTCCGGGATCGCTACCGTGACGATGGTCGCAGGAAATTCGCGGCGGAGCACCGCGATCACTTGCTTGGTATTGGATCCCGCGGCGTAAAGGGTTTGTACGCGTCTAAAGACCTCTCGCGTCTGGGGATGAAAGTGCCGCGTCGGTCCCCGCCCTGTTGTGGGCAGAAAGTCGGACAACGATGCCTCCCGGCGCCGGGCCGTACTGTCCGCGATATCTAATTTCCGGGCTAATTGGGGAGTGTTGGCCAGTCATCTATGGGTAGATCCTCTTTCGCTCAGATAAGCGCCGTATCGCTCACGTAAGCGCCACGACCAGAATTGTTTTCTGCAGACAGCGTTTTAGACATAGTTCGCTTATTCGCTCATGTTTTGCTTGCGCTCATGGAAATCATCTCCATTGCGCCTTAGCAGGAGGCCTAGCGGA
>JAKADI010000217.1 GCA_021820675.1 Bacillota bacterium
GAATGCGGAGGAAGCCGTGCTGCGCTGGCTACGAAAGCAACCGGACTGGCGCACTCTCGACATCGCTTATGAAGCGGGTCCCACCGGGTTCGGTTTGGCTCGCCTGTGCCATCAGCACGGTATCGCTTGCGAGATCATTGCCCCGGGGCTCGTCCCGGTGCGTCCTACGGATCGTGTGAAAACTGACCGGCGGGATGCGCGCAAGATGGCCGTAGACTTGCGCGCCGGTCATTTGCCAAACGGGGGTGTACCCCGATCGTCGGGCTCCGGCGATCGGGTGGACGATATGAGACGGTTCTGTTCCGGCTCCCGGGAGAACCCTCGAGTTTCCTTCTTATGCGTTAAGGATCTCCGGGTCTGAGTAAGGAAGCGGCCATCTGGATAGACGACAAGCGAGACTCGCTAAACGATCCCGAGTTCTGTGCCATCTACCTCGAGTGCGACGCTGCATTCGATTGGGCAGTTGACGATCCACGTCTCTACACTTTGGCCAGTATTAGTGGTTCAATACACAGGTCATGGAAATGGCCAAAAATCGTGTGTTGGTCGGTTAATCGGTCCTGAGCGCATGAGGTAGTGATCAGGAGCCGTTTTTATGGTCTCTCATCTGCCTTAAGACAGTCATGGACGGTGTCGTCTTTCCAGAAAGCTTGATGTGGTATACTATAATGACTTATAAAGCGGGCCTAGCTTGCGCAGAATGGGGAAGGATGTTTGCGTGATAACCGTGCTGATGATTTTGGAGATTATATTGGCCATGGCCGTGATCGGTTCGATAATTTTACAGACAGGCTATAGTGCCGGTATTTCGGGTGCTTTTGGCGGCGGCGGTGGTGGCCCGTCTGGTTATACGGGTAAAAAACAAGGCGTCGATCAGCTGCTAGAGAAATTTTCTTTGTATCTTTCGATCGCCCTGGCCATTGTGACTTTGCTGTTGGTGCATTATTGGCGTTAGAGCGGATATGTTTGTCAGGACGAAATGTGTTAGAACCTCTGCAACGGAAGCTAACCGGACAGAGGTTTTCTGTGTTCAGGGCGGGAATCAGGGCAATGATAATGAATAGGAGACCGAAGGAGGTGCAGCATGTCGAAGAAACATCGGAAGTCGCCCCATTCCCAGCCACACCACCGTCTACACGCCACTCACGGTGTCCGTGGCGATGCCAAGCGGATTCCTGAGCGGATTTTTGCGATTTTAGCCGACGGACAAGCTCTGTTGGAAGAACAATTGTTAAAGCGTTTAAATAAAGGGCGGAGTCCAGATAAAGCATTATTTCGGATCTATGCGCAGTATCGTAAAGAAGGATGGCTGATACGCACGGAAGACGGGCTTATCAAAATTTTGGCCCGCTCCGGTCACTTGCGTATTAATCCACGCGGTTTTGGGTTTGTGATGAATCCCGAGCATCCGCAAGACGATATTTTTGTGCCGTCTCGCTGGTTTCAAGGGGCCCGGCATGGAGATCGGGTACTGGTTTGGTATCGCGAGACGTCAGATGGTCTCGAAGGACGGGTTATGGACGTGCAGGAACGGGCCACGACATCGGTTCTTGGCCGGCTGGATAGAAGCCGCATGGGATGGCATGTCATTCCGGACGATCCGCGCAAGCCCTCTGTCGAAGTCATCATACCCAAACATGAAAAGGTTCGCCCGGGGGATTTGGTGCAGGCCACTATTACAGAATGGCCCTTGGATCCCAGACGGTCTGTCAGGGGAGAAGTGACGCGTAATTTAGGTAATCCCCTTATTCCTGGTATCGATGTGACAGTCGTGGCGCTAGAGCACCATTTGCC
This sequence comes from Bacillota bacterium, assembly GCA_021820675.1. Taxonomy (GTDB): domain Bacteria; phylum Bacillota; class Sulfobacillia; order Sulfobacillales; family Sulfobacillaceae; genus Sulfobacillus. The sequence continues at coordinate 1,795 of JAKADI010000217.1, forward strand.
ATTAGAATTTCCTCCAGCCGTACAGCGGGCTGCGGAACATCTGCCCCACACCGTTAGAACCCAGGATTATGACGACCGGCTGGATTTAACAGATGACTTCATCGTGACTATTGATGGAGCTGACGCTAAAGACTTGGACGATGCCATCTCAGTAAAGTCTCTCGGCCGGGGCTCGTTTGAAGTCGGTGTGCATATCGCTGATGTCAGTTATTATGTTGCGGAAGGGTCTCCGCTGGATTTAGAGGCTTTGGAACGGGGCACCAGTGTCTATTTGGTAGACCGAGTGATTCCGATGTTGCCGGAACGGCTGTCCAATGGTATTGCCAGCCTTAATCCAGGGGTACCGCGATTGACCGTGTCGGCCATTATGACCATCAATCGCGCGGGGGAAATCCAACACGTGGCATTGCGCCGCTCCGTCATTCAATCCAAATTTCGCCTGACATACGAAGGAGTTAATGCGATTTTGGCTGGCCAGCAAGATGATGGGTACGATTTACGGCCATTTTTGGAGACGGCAGTGATGGTACGCAATATCTTACGAACGCGGCGTATTACGCGCGGCGCTATCGACTTCGATGTGCCGGAATCAAAAGTGATTCTCAATGCCAAGGGCTTACCCGTTGATGTCGTTCTTCGTGACCGCGGCTTAGCCCAAAGTATCATTGAGGAATTGATGTTGCTGGCGAATGAAGCGGTTGCCCGGATATTGCTGGATAATAAACTGCCCGGACTCTTTCGGATCCACGAACCCCCAGGGGAACGTTTAGAGCAGTTTCGGGAGATGATTGGGGCGATAGGTTACCGTTTGCCCAAGTCTCTAACGCCTAAGCATTTGCAAGATTTGATCAACCGTGTTCACGGCAAACCGGAGGAGCGGGTAGTGAACACCGCCTTGTTACGTGCAATGAAACAGGCGCGATACCATAGCGAGAATACGGGCCATTTTGGATTAGCGGCCGACGAGTACACACACTTTACATCACCCATCCGGCGCTACCCCGATTTATGGGTTCACCGTGTCTTGGCGGCTTATTTGGGAGGGCTGATCGAGGAAGACAGGCTCAACCGATGGCGGTCGAAGGTGTCTCTTGTGGCAGATGCATCCTCGCTCCGGGAACGGGAGGCCATGGACGCGGAGCGAGACTCGGTAGCGTTAAAAGAGGCACAGTTTATGGCTGATAAATTAGGAACTCAATACGATGCTGTTGTTTCAGGAGTGACCAATTTTGGCATCTTTGTGGAATTGCCCAATCTTATTGAGGGGTTAATACGATTGGAGGACTTGCCTTCTGATTATTGGGTGTTTGACCCCGTTCATTATCGCCTCAAAGGTCAACGCACAGGACGCGAATATCAGTTGGGGCAAATCGTTCGAGCTGAGGTTATACGCGTCGATGTGGCCTTAAAACGCATTGACTTTCGCTTAGTCCAGCAAAATGAAAATCGTGTGAAATCTCGTCGGCGTCAACGCGTTTAAAACCGTTTGGCGCTTAATCGCTGTGCCTTGCGCATTCCCAAAATTAGCGACCCGATGCCGACAATGAGAACCGTAAATGCCACTAAAATAAAACCGATCCCTATCGTATGCAAGTTATGAACATGGACAGGGCTAATCCAGGCAATGTTCTGTAATCCCGGAAACATAAGGCTTAAGGTGCCGGCCGCCATAAAAGCAATCCCCCCGTAGAGCAAGGTGGCACTGGCAGTACTTTGGGCGACTCCCTTTGCCAATTCCGGTGGGATGTTGGCCCTGGTCATCCAGTGCCCGAATAAGGCGCCGGCACTCGCTTGAATCGCCATGGTTCCCAGTCCAAAAAATGCACCAGGCACCCATGCGACCCAGACGCTGTGCATGCTGGGCGCAAGAACCGTATAGATGATAATGGCAAAAGCCCCAAAACCCCATCCCGCCAAAAATCCATGGGCCATCGCCATTTGCGGAGGGATGGATCGCATGGGTTCAAACGCGTCATGCTGATGGGGATTCAGCCCGTGAATATGAAATACCTGACCTTTCGAACGGATGTACTTTCCAGCGAAAAACATGGCCAAGCCCACCACCACATAGACAGCGGCATCGATGCCGGGATTTTCCATCCACCGCGCTAACGCTAAATAGGCCAGCTCTGAGGCAATGGCGCGCTGAACGGTAAAGGCCAGCGAGAAGGATAAGCCGGCTATAAGCCCGCCACGGGTTGAATAGGCGCCAATAGCATAGCTAAATGTAATTGGCCAGGTATGCTCGTCAGGAGTAATCCCGTGTACCATGCCCAACACGAAGGCTGTAGCAAGAATAGCAGCGATGGGAAGCCCCGTGTGGGGATTCCATAGATTAATTGTCCAAATCATAACATGGCTCCTCTTTTACTACACAGTATGGACAAAAATAGAATTAATCCCCCTGGGAGATACTGAGATTATAATGCTGTGCTCCATTATGAAACCTTTTTGTAGCGATGGCGTTAGTAATGGTAGAGGTGAATATCGATGAGACTTTGGAAAGAGTGGTATATTGGGAATCCAAAGAACGCCACACTGCCTTACCGCGCACATGTGGCAGTGCGCTTTGACAGGACACGGATATTATGGACGGAATTTGGATCAGCGCCTTTATGGACCGTCGGAAAAATTATTTGGAAAAAGGAATCCCCCATTTGGCGCCGGTTGCACACCGAGAGTGGAACGTGGTGGTTTGGGCAAAAGGGGAGTATGATCGTCGTAGTAGGTCGAGGCTGGCGGCCTGGGGTTGTGCTTGCCCAAGGACAATGGAAGGGTGTCTTGCCATCGGGGAAGGGTTCATGTGTTGGAATGATTCCGTCGGAAACCCCCTGTTTGATGAAATTTCAACAAGTGAAGGCTGATCATCGCCAACGCGCAGTACGGTGACATTTTGGTCATTTCCGTCATTAAATGCATTTGATATTTTGTGC
>JAKADI010000218.1 GCA_021820675.1 Bacillota bacterium
ATCCGACATGGGTTGACGTTGCGGGATCTCGTTCCACCCGTCAACTTATTTGCCACAGTCTCGGTGGATGGTGATGGACAACTCACGTTTCATGAGCATCGCTGTCAGCAAGGCGGACAGGTCACCTTGCGGACCGAAATGGATTTGCTGCTTATTTTATCCAATACTCCCAACCCCCTCGATCGCCGTCCCGCTTATCCGGCGACCGCCATTCAGCTTGACGTATTACCGGCTAATCCCATTGAACCGAATGACATTTGTGTCACGCATGGCCCAGAAAACCGCAGGGCGTTTGAAAATACCTGGGAGTACCATGCCCTACGCCATGTGTAGACACAAAACCTTGAGGAGAGGATGAATGAGATGAGCTTAGTGAAGAGCCCACGCAAAATCGAGGCGGCTCGGTCTGAGACGATATTGCCCTCGGGAGAAGGATGGGCTCACGAACTGCAACCAGGACAAATCTTGCGCATCATCGACATGGAAGGTAATCAAGCGGTTGATACCTTGTTCTATGATGCGGATAACCTGGAAGACCATTACAGTGCGGTGGCGACCATAACGGGTCAGCACAACGTGTATTTAACCACAGGCACCGTCTTACGTGCCGAGTCCGGGAAGGCTCTCTTACGGATTGTTGCTGATACATGTGGCCGTCATGACACATTAGGCGGAGCCTGTTCAGCCCAAAGTAATGGGGTACGCTATGGCCGATCGCTGGAATGGATGCATAATTGTCGGGATACGTTTATGCTGCAATTGTCCCGTTATCATGACCGTCTGCACAAACGCGATTTAGCGCCCAACATCAACTTCTTTATGAATGTTCCGCTTACATCCGACGGGACCTTAGAATTTGCGGATGGCATTTCAGCACCTCGTCGCTACGTGGAGTTGGAATCTTTGGCTCACACCCTGGTTCTCATCAGCAATTGCCCTCAGCTTAACAATCCCTGTAACGCTTATAATCCTACGCCGATTCGTCTAGTGATGTGGGAAAATTAACTCCGAATTGAGGGAGATTATGTTCAAAAAGGTCCTCATTGCCAATCGTGGTGCCATTGCTGTTCGCATTGAGAGAACAGTGAAAAAAATGGGGCTAGCCTCGGTCGCCGTGTATACGGCGGCCGATCAGGACAGTTTGCATGTGGATTTGGCCGATGAAGCCGTTTTCATTGGTGAAGGTCCGGCTTCCGAGAGTTATTTAAACGGCCCACTCATTGTGGACACCGCTGTGGCAGGGGGAGTGGACGCAATTCATCCCGGTTACGGTTTTCTTAGTGAAAACGCGGATTTTGCCAGATTATGCCTAGCCCATGACATTGCCTTTATTGGCCCAACCCCCGAACAGATGGCCATGTTTGGTCAAAAACACCAGGCCCGTGCCATTGCCGAACAGGCGGGGGTTGCCGTCGTGCCCGGTTCCGGACTGTTGGGGGATGTGGAGGAAGCTCTCGATGCGGCATCCCTCATCGGTTATCCTGTTATGTTAAAGGCTACCGCTGGCGGGGGCGGTATCGCCATGCAGGTCTGTCACGACAGCATGGCCTTGAAACGGGCCTTTGAATCGGTCGTACGCGTGGCATCGTCCCATTTTCATAACGGCGGTGTGCTTATTGAGAAATATATTTGCCGGGCACGGCATATCGAGGTGCAGATTTTTGGACAATGCACCGGGCAAATTATAACGCTGGGGGAAAGAGATTGTTCCTTACAACGCCGGAATCAAAAAGTCGTGGAAGAAAGCCCGCCCCCGGGATTGCCCTCCGAGGTATGCGAGAAAATGGAGCATGCCGCGAAACGATTAGCACAGACGGTCCATTACCGTAACGCGGGCACCGTAGAATTCATCTATGATGCGAGCACATCCCAATTTTATTTTCTGGAAGTGAATACCCGGCTTCAAGTCGAACATGGGGTGACCGAAGAGCTCTACGGTATCGATCTTGTGGAATGGCAGATTCGGGAGGCGGCAGACGAGACGATAGGTTTTACCGATTCCGGGTTCCATTCTGAAGGGCACAGCCTGGAGGTTCGCATCTATGCCGAAGATGCGGGCAACCAATTTCGCCCCAGCACGGGGATTCTCGATACGGTGGAGTTGCCGGACAATGTCCGGATCGAAACCTGGGTGCGTAATGGCGTCACGATTTCGCCATTTTATGACCCGATGTTGGCGAAAATTATTGTGCACCAACGAACCCGTCAAGAGGCTCTCGCGAAAATGCAAGAGACCTTGGACAAAATCCGGTTCTATGGGGTGGCCACCAATCGCCAGTATCTGCGGGCCTTGTTAGACCAAGAAGAGGTGATTCAAGGAGAACTGTTAACGCAGTTTCTTGCCGATTTTGATCCGTCCGAACCTGCCCTGGAAGTCTTAGACCCGGGTCTCCAAACAACCGTGCAGGATTGGCCGGGCCGTGTGGGCTATTGGCAGGTGGGGGTACCGCCCAGTGGCCCCATGGACGCCCTGTCTTTCCGCTTAGGCAATCTATTGTTAGGCAATGATGAAGGAGCTTGTGGCTTCGAAATGACCTTGCGGGGGGGAAGCTACCGATTTCGGGACGATATCTGGTTTTGTGTGACAGGAGCGCCGATGAGCCCGACATTGGATGGGGAGCCGGTACCCTTGTATCGCCCTACTTTGGCCAGAAGGGGACAGGTGTTACAGTTGGTCGAGGCCACCGCCGGGATGCGCACCTATCTCACGGTTGCTGGCGGATTTGAGGTGCCAAAAACCCTAGGCAGCGGTTCGACATTCACCTTGGGTGGATTTGGCGGACACGGGGGTCGTGCTTTACAAGTTGGTGACGTTGTCGCGGTGCATCATACGGCTGTGATTCCCGATAACGGCATCCTTTCGGAATCGAAACGACCGGTGATGACCCATCACTGGACGATCGGGGTGATTCCTGGTCCGCATTGTTCCACCGAGTTTCTACAACCCCGGTACTTACTCGACCTGATTAGCACGACGTGGGAGGTGCACTTCAACAGTTCCCGCACAGGCGTGCGCCTAGTCGGGCCGGCGCCGCCGTGGGCGCGATCTGATGGCGGTGATGCGGGTCTTCACCCGTCCAATATTCATGATAATGCGTATGCCATTGGTACGTTGGATTTGACGGGCGACATGCCCGTTCTTCTAGGGCCCGATGGCCCGAGTCTTGGAGGATTTGTATGCCCGGTGACAACTGGCACGGCCGAATTATGGAAGATGGGGCAATTGCGCCCGGGCGATACAGTGGCATTTCGGCTGCAGAGCTTACAGGAGGCGGAAACGTGCTGGCACCGGCAGGAGGACTTTCTCCGGCAGCTGCGAAATGCTGAAGCGACCGCGTTGCCCGATTGTTGCTTGGCCGAGTCAGGACACCTCGCGAATACTCCCAATTGCCCGATCCTTCATCAGCTTCCGAACCAGTCGCCATTTTCCCTCACGATACGGATGGACGGCGATCAATATCTGTTGGTCGAATATGGCCCGATGGAATTAGATTTGCGGCTGCGCTTTCACGTTCATGCGTTAATGACGGCTTTGCAAAATGTGCCGGATTTACCGGTTATTGATCTGACTCCGGGCATTCGTTCGCTCCAGATTCATATTGATCCGAGGCGTATCTCCCTGCGTACGATAGCACAGATGGTGTGTAAGGTGAATGACCAGCTCCCGCCGTTGGAATCAATTTCCGTTCCCTCCCGCATTGTTCGCTTGCCCCTGTCCTGGGATGATCCGGCGACACAACTCGCTATCATGCGCTACCAACAGAATGTGAGGCCCAATGCGCCGTGGTGCCCCAGTAATTTGGAGTTTATCCGCCGGATCAACGGTCTTGAATCGATAGACGACGTGAAAGAGATTGTGTTTGCGGCGACTTACTTAGTTTTAGGATTAGGAGACGTCTATTTAGGCGCGCCCGTTGCGACTCCTTTGGATCCCCGGCATCGGCTTATTACCACCAAATATAATCCGGCGAGAACCTGGACACCAGAAAATGCAGTGGGCATCGGCGGTGCCTATTTATGTGTTTATGGAATCGAAGGGCCTGGGGGTTATCAATTTGTGGGGCGGACGGTGCCAATGTGGAACAAATGGCGCACAACCCAGAGTTTTCAACCACACCATCCGTGGTTGCTGCGGTTCTTCGACCGGATTCAGTTTTATCCGGTGTCAGCCGAAGAGTTGCTTCAACTGAGACAGGACTTCTTACGCGGACGCTTTGAGGTGGATATCCGCGATACGATCTTTGATTTAGGTGCCTACTTGCAAGAACTCGACCGTATTCACGACAGTGTGGAGCGATTTCGAACACGCCAGCAACGAGCCTTCCAGACGGAAAGGGAACGATGGCGCACTTTAGGTTTGACCGAGTATGTGTCTTTTGATCCGGCTTCCGAATCGCAAAATTCTTCGGCTCCTGTTCTGCTTGGGATTCCCGTTTATAGCCAGTTGCCGGGGAGCGCGTGGAAAGTGCTCGTGAACGCGGGCGATGTCGTTCGGAAAGGCGACACGTTGGTCGTGCTGGAAAGTATGAAAATGGAATTTTCTCTGGCTGCACCGTGTGACGGAACGATTGCTGCGATTCACGTCAAGCCCGGTGACCAAGTGCGGCTGGGACAATTGTTAGTCGACCTTGTCGAGACAGCGTGAGGAGGTCAACAGGCCGGCCTACCTATCCTTACGAGAATTCTATGAGAGGAGGTTCAAAGATATGGTGA
>JAKADI010000219.1 GCA_021820675.1 Bacillota bacterium
GATGCGGTGCGGACGGGATCAGCTCCGACAATGCGCGCGAGTTTCCGCAATACGGTGTAAGTGAATTGGACCTGAAGAAAAAAAACAGGAAATTCCTCCCCACTCCGAGCTTTGACCCGGAATGGGGAGGCAGCCATTGCCGTCGTGACAGAACCCAGCTAATCAGCTTGGCCCATATCGCCTTCCTCGGCGCACAGGTTGTTCGCGACGAGGCGGTTTTCGGTAGGCAGAGTGATCAACGCTGGATACAATCAACCCTCGCTGGTCGGCCGCGTACCTTTCGTATCACGGGATTGTCATAATTGTCCCAATCTAAATTTGCCGAAGGCCTGTGCCTGCCGCCCGGTATGCTAACACGTCTCTTCGTCGGGAAGGGAATGTTCAAGTATCCAAGGCATAACCTCGCTGGCCGGTATCGCTGGACCATAAAGCCACCCTTGGGCCCCATGACACCCCCATTGATAAAGAATATTCTTTTGAACACGGGTTTCTACACCCTCGGCTATGACCTGAAATCCCATGGGCTTACTCAAACTAATAATAGACTGGATAAGTACACGCCCATCTTCAGAAGACCATTCTTTAGTAAGGGTTCCATCAATTTTCACCACATCAATGGGAAGTCTTTGCAAGTGAGCCAAAGTACTCGTTCCGGTTCCAAAATCGTCCAGCGCCACATGATACCCTTGGTACTGCAAGAGTCCCAGAGTCTGAATGAGACGAAAGTTCCCCAATGATGTCAGCGACTCGCGAATTTCAAAGGTTATCTCCTCCGGGCGGATTAAAGGAAATTCCTTATGAAGGCTTCGCAAGTGTGTATGCCATTCATCCGTTAACAATTCCGATGGATCGACATTAATAGCCACCCCAAAAAGCTGGCCTTGGGCATGCCAACGCGTCATATTTTCAAAAACTTGCCGTAGCACGGCGCGGTCGACTTGGCGCATATCATCCGTCGACAGTGCTAATAAAAATTCCCCGGGGTAATACACTTTCCCGTCGACTTCATAATAGCGAACTAGCGCTTCCCACTGATGCGGGACATTTTCATTGGTAGCGATGATGGGTTGATAGTGCACATCGATACGATTATCATTAAGCGCTTGTTGAACCCGCTGCGGCCAATTCAAAGATGCCGTAACATTAACGAAGGTACTGGCTATACCCCGTCCGAAAAATCGCTTGGTTGCATAAAGCCGCCGGTCGGCCACGTCCAAGAGTTGCGAGATTGTGTCGCCCTCATCCGGGTACCTGGCATAGCCATAGGATGAAGAAATCTGAACGGTACCCAAAGAAGGCAATGTGATGGATTCTTCAGACGTCTTACGGATTCGGTTGGCAAAACTGCTAATCGCTTCGGGAGTCAACGAACCCTGGAGAAGCATTAAAAATTCATCGCCTCCCCACCTCCCCAGCCAGTCAGAATGGCGCACTAGCTGCTGCCATCTTTCCGCGACCGTATGTAGAACCATATCGCCCGCATTGTGCCCATAGGTATCATTGATGGCCTTAAATCCATCCAGATCCACCGAAAACAAAACAAACGGAGTTTTCATGCGAACCCACGTCTCTAATTGGAGCTGGGTCGCCAATCTATTCGCACACGCCGTGACAATATCATGAAAAGCATAATAGGATACGTGTTGCTGCGCCGTGGACAACGCATCAAAGGCGACACGCTTGATAACCGTCTCAACGGACTCGCGTAGCGGAAGGCGTGGCTCGTCATCGTCAAAAAGCACGTCGATCATGGCCCGGAGAATAAACCAATACGCGCTCTGCACCCAGTCCCGGGGAACCCCTGGCTCCATAGAACCGTTGCCCCTATCTCGGGAACTGGCTCTCGTCGGTGGGGCGTCCAACGGATCGCGAACTAATCGTTGGGTCAATTCTTGCATCATTCGGAGAATTACATCGGAATTTAGCGGATGGAGAGTGCCGCCTTCTGCCGTGACAGCGGACAACCACGGGCCGCACCTTGCTAAAACGTGCTCCGTCATTTGAGCCCAAGGGAGTTGGTCCATGCGAGACGCGTCTTGTTCCGACCACTGGCACAGTTGAGACACCCACTTTATTTCCCTGCCTGGCAATGAGGAATTCCCTTCGGATCTGACCATCTGACGACGCCCTTTCTGTGTGCTGATTGGCAGGATGATCCCGAGAATTTTTTGTAGTATAGCAAACCTTAGAACGCTCGGCAGTCTCAAATCCGGTCTCTCTTTATCCAGTTATATCCAATCAAAAACACAAGTGGTGTCAGTTCCCTCGCAAAAACTCCATTCTTCCTCGCATTCACCTATGAGGATACGGACATTGAGACAAGGGGTGCGACTGTCAGGAAACCCGGATCGTCTTTATCATGTCCCTAGGATTTGGTGAGTTTTTTGTTCGGGGAGGTTTTCAGTGTGACCCATGTCGAAAAACCCGCCGCTACGCGGTGGATGCCCTTGTTATGGGTGCTATGGGTGATGGTTTCGGTAGCCCCGCTCCTTGCCTATGCAACCCCGCTTTGGAACAATCTCTTAGCCGATACGCCGATTGCCGATCTTATCTGGATCCCCATTATCGCCTTAGGATGGACAATCTGGAATATTCGCACCGGGAATGCCGATCAGCCTGACGATGGAGAACTCAACCTGATATTGGGCGGCATGCTATCTCTTATCACCGCAATTGCGCTCGTGTTAACTCCAGAACACTGGCCTACATTCTTTGTTCATGATCATGCCGGACTCTTATTATGGCCATTCTGGATTTTAGCCATGAGTTGGCTATTTTGGGGACTATCTTCAACCAGACGCCTATTGTCTCCCCTCATTTATTTGCTCTTGGTTTGGCCCCCCATTTTTGAAGGGCTAGCCAATATGACTCAGTCTGTTTTGGTTCGGTGGGCCATAGATGTTCTAACCCTATTGGCGCATCATGTCACGTGGCTCTCTCCCGCCGCCGCCACCGGGACGTTTACCGTCGTCCACCATGCCCAAAGCTTTCTCGTGGTTGTCGCCCAGGCTTGCAGTGGTGCCGATAGTCTCCTAGGAGCCGCCATCATTATTCCCGTAATGTGGTTCGTATTCCCGGGACCTATTCGCAGTAAAATTTGGCTAAGCGCCATTGCGCTCATGGGAGCCTTGGCTCTAAACTGGGTTCGCTTGGCTGTTATTGTGCTGGCAGTCCATATTATTGGACCGCACTTCACCTTTTCCTACATCCATCCCGTCTTGGGATTTATCCTCTTTGCAATTTTGGCTGTCGGCTTGATGCTGCTCTTTGAGCCATTCGGACTGCAGTTCCCCAGGGGCTCCCACGATAATCCCTTGCACCAACCGGGGTGGGGGCGCCTGACCTTGTCAGTAGTGTTATCGGGAGCCATCGTAATGCTTTTGTGGCCTTTATTCTCACTACCCCAAGGATCATTCGGAAACCCCTTGCCGGTCGCCAGCTACAACGTGCGCACATTTCTTCCCTCTCTACCCGGCTTTACCCAAAATACCGTCTATTACGCGAATGAATCATCGGTTCTGGGATTAGGTTCGGCAACCCAAGCCGAGCTTTACACACTGCGTTCGGGATCTGGGCAAGCTCTCGTAGAAATGTGGAGCACACCCAATGCCACCCGGCTGGCCACTTATGGCTTTCATGCCTGCCTTCTTTACCACGGCGATTCGTTGCAAGCGGTAACATCCTTTCAATTGGTGCCCGGGGTGATTGCCACGGCCTATGCCGTCAAACTCCCCCCCAACTATGTTGGAGGGCCCCGTCAAACGTACGTGGACATTGAGTGGAACGACGCAGCCAGTGTGCACGGACACATTCGTTATATGCGCTGGTCCATTGCGGCATTCCCAAATACGCCACCAGCATCTGACACCCTTCCGCGATCTCCGCTATCCTTACGCCCGTTGTCACCGGTCCAAGCCATGGTGGCTCCGGCGGCCCGAGGACAATGGAATCAAACGATATTACCGGCCCGCTCAACCTTGGTGGCGATGGCCCATGAAATTTTTACCCAAAGTCTTAAGGCTGGTGCACATGGATAAAAAAGCTGTTATTCATTGATATCGCTTTGAGACTAGCGGTGAGACGGACGGTTCCGTTGAGATCCTCTATGATGGCTACATTGCCTTGAAGAAGATCCATGGGAATTCGGTAATTAATAACTCATTTGGAACAGGAGAGAGTACTGTGAGTGCGAATCCGACCGAGCTTTGGAACGACGTCAAACCGATAACATTGATGACGGGACCGGACTTAAGCAACGACGTTGACCGTTCAGCCGCGTTTGTCATTTCTCCCCATCAAGCCCGCGACATGGGTGTTCTTCCTTTTCGCTGGGAAAAGGGTTACTTGTTCGTTGCGACCGCCCGCCCTTTAACTCAAAGTGTATGGAATCTTTTAGATACACGGGGACCTGTTCGGATCTACCGAACAGTAATCACGGACTTATTGATGGCGCAATGGCACATCTACGGTGAATTCCACCAGGTTTATCCGTTATTTGGAGAACTTGCCACGACCAAGCACGGCCTGGGAACCGTGGATCTCGAGAAGGCATTGACTATTCAACGCCGCCAGGGAGGCTTGTTGGGCGAGATCTGTGTCTCATTGAATGCTCTCAACCATTGGCAAGTCGCCGAAGTGTTAAGTGAACAAACCAAAATCCCTGTGATCAACTTGCTATCCCCTAAAATTTCCGGCGCTGAGCAAG
>JAKADI010000220.1 GCA_021820675.1 Bacillota bacterium
TTTGTTGACAACTTTAAATGAAGATCAACATGTGCCGGGAAATTACCTCTTCTATTTGGCCACGCCGCCGTCTTTTTACCCCATCATTGCCGAACAACTAGGCGCGGTTGGGCTCAGTGAGTCTCCCAGTCCAAAGGGTTGGGTGCGAATCATCGTAGAAAAGCCTTTTGGACACGATCTGGACTCAGCTTTAGAACTCAATGGGCAACTGCATAAGGTATTTGACGAGACGCAAATTTTTCGTATCGACCACTACCTAGGAAAAGAGACCGTTCAAAACATTCTCGTGTTTCGATTTGCCAACGGAATCTTTGAGCCCTTATGGAATCGCCAGTATATCGACCATGTGCAAATTACCGTGGCCGAATCTTTAGGTATTGAAGGACGAGGAACATACTATGACAACGCCGGTGCTCTTAGGGACATTGTTCAAAACCATATGATGCAGTTGCTGGCCATGATTGCCATGGAACCTCCTGTCGCCTTTGAAGCCGATGCCGTCCGTGACGAAAAGGTCAAAGTCTTGCGGGCCATACGGCCGCTGTCGACACGCGATATCGCGATGCACACCGTGCGGGCTCAGTATGACGAAGGTTATATCGAAGGCTTGCGGGTCCCGGGTTTCTTGGATGAACCTGACATCCCTTCCGACAGCCGAACCGAAACCTACATTGCTATGCGGTTACTCGTTGACAACTGGCGGTGGGCAGGAGTCCCCTTCTACCTGCGTACCGGAAAACGCCTCTCCAAGCGTGCGACGGAAATTGCCATCCAATTTAAGAAAGCTCCCCATCGCTTCTTTAGTCAGACTGCAACCCCCGATTTGGAACCTAACTTGTTAACCTTAAAAATTCAACCGGACGAGGGAATCGCCCTGCGCTTTGGTGCCAAAGTTCCGGGTCCCCTCGTCCGAATCCGCACGGTCAATATGGATTTTCTGTATGGAACGTCGTTTGCTGACCAGGCACCGGAGGCCTACGAACGTCTTTTACTAGACGCGATGATCGGAGACTCGACTTTATTTACCCGGAAAGATGAGGTCGAAGCAGCTTGGGCGCTGGTCAATTCCATATTAAGCGGATGGGCTCGGTCCAAAGGTCCAATTCCCAGCTATGAAGCCGGAACTTGGGGCCCTTCCGAGGCCGATGAGCTGATCGCACACGATGGATTCCGGTGGCGCCGGCCTTAATATTTGCTGCTGATGCAAAAGGGGGGAGTCGTATGGAAAGCCAAACATTGCACTGGGATCATCCGAACATTAAAGGTCCTGAACTGCTTGAACTTTTACGGACACAAATACCCCAATCTCTAGGAGGAGTTGTGCCCGTGACGGCAACTGTCCTCACTTTAGGATTGTACGTCAAGGGAATTCCCACAACAGATTGGACGGAACTGGCCGGACGGATTGCGAAAGTTCATCCGGCCCGGGTCCTAATTATTAACCCCATTACTGCTGACGTTGACGATACTTTTCCCCACGTGGACGCCCAGCTTTCGGCTATGATCACGTATCGTCGCCCCAATGAACCCCCTACCCTATTCTCCGAATGTGTCGAAATGGATCTCAAAGGAGGGCTGTCTAATCACTGGATAGATTTAGTGCAATCCTTGATCAAATCTGATCTCCCCGCCTATTTATTATGGCTTGGAGCCCCACCGCTACCCGGATTCCGGTGGGACTTACTGGCTACAGGATTCAACCATCTGGTCATTGATACAGAGCGGACGGGAATAGGACCATGGAAATCCGCCATTTTTACAGGAAAACCGTTAGGAATGGCTGTAGATGATTTATATTGGCAACGCCTTAGTTTATGGCGAGCCCATTGGGCGAATTTGACCGACTCGCAAGAAGGTCTAGCGGCCATTACCAATCCAGAAAAAATTGTCATCGAATGGCCTCCGTCCAACGCAACGGGCTGGCGATTTCTGCTGGGATGGTTAATCGACCGCCTGCATTGGCAGGTTGCCGACGTTGAGCCCGATTTCATTACAGTGCTTAATGATTTTGGACAAATGATCCCTATCGAAATTCACGCAACCGATAGTCCGGCATTTTCGTTTCACCGCAGCACATATCATCTGTCATCGCGGGAAGTCAACGGCGATCTCAAGTCCCGGCTCAGTAATGGATCGGATGAACTTTATCAACTGATAGACCCGTGCCACGTTGCTGATCCCGTTACCGATATTGTCAGATTGCTCAACCGCGGCCATGACCAGCTATTTGACCAGGCGTTATCCGCGCTGGCACTCAACGACCGGATATAAGGCGTTAGCGTTACGATTTCACCGCCTTTTGATACACCAATTGATACGCATGACATACCGTGTTTTAACAAAGGGACTGCGACGATCCGTTCAGGAGTGACGAATATGCCAAATACTCATACCCACGTATCATCCACTGTTCATGACGTTATCCTTGACTTGGCTCAGTGGTTTACCGAGATTTCCCATGTAGCGATTCAAGATCATGGGCATTTTCGAGTCGCCCTGTCTGGAGGGAGCACTCCCAAGGCTTTTTACTCCTACTTGGGCCAAGAGCCAAATCAAAACCTCATCGATTGGTCACGAACTGAAATTTTTTTTGGCGACGAACGCGATGTTCCGCCCACGCATCCTGACAATAACTTCAAAATGGCCAACAAGGCACTGCTTTCGCGCTTAAAGACACCTCCCCTGGCCATCTACCGCTGGCACACGGAATATGCGCCATCCATGGCCTTAGCTGATTACCGGTCTCGTCTAACCGAAGGTGGCACCACCGTCTATCCGCCTCAGCTGGATCTTATCCTGCTGGGACTAGGCCCGGAAGGCCACACCGCATCGCTTTTTCCAGAACAACCTGTTCTGGACAGTCAGGATATTGTCGCTCATGTCTTCGTTCCCAGCCATGCGTCATGGCGTTACACTTTTACACTGCCTTTAATCAACCACGCACGCCACGTAGCATTCCTGGTGACAGGAGAAAGCAAACGGGATATCATCTCACAGATATTTATCCACCACGACGATGTCCCTGCCACAAGGGTTCAGCCGGTTAGTGGGGAAACTCACTGGTTTCTCGACAAGGCCAGCGCACAGGATATCGTCAGCCTGTCATAATCGCACGGAGCAACATGCCTCGCCCCATGGTCGGTCCTGCCGGTGCGGTGTTGTGTTATTTCATTTTCATGGCCGACACACATTGCTGTCGAACATGAACGACCGGAGAGAGCCACCCTCTCCGGTCGTTCTATGAAGCAGTAACGTTAACCCGTGCCGTCCACCGCGACCATCCGGCCACTGGTACCGGTAAGTTCATAGACAGCACGACGATGGCCTGCGAGGAATTTTTGCTCCGGGAAAAAGACACGACATCGATCACCGCATGGGGCATTTCCTGGTCAAGTCGTGATTGGAGTTGAAGACGGGCTAACTGAGGACGGGTTGGAAAAGCTTTCACAGCCGCTGTCATGGCATTTTGTGCGTTATCGACGAATTGCTGATGCACTATGACCATGGTCGACACATTAACAAATGGGGGCAGCGTACTCATCACCAGTAAAACCCACAATAACGTCCAGACAAAGATATTACCACCACGATTGCGATCCACTTGTACTCCTCGTTTCGTTCACAGCACTGCGCGTGGCAGAAACCACACGTGCTTTCTGCCAGAAGTCAACTCTAAAGGGCAAGGAGACCGTAACGACATCCAACGTTCCCTGTTGGCTGCAATCGGTCGATGCCGTTTGAGGAGAAAACCCGTCTGCTTTGAGTGTTCGATTGATGTCATTCCGAGATATCAAGATGTTTCCTGTGGTTGCCCACTTTGTGACACCAACTTGCGCTGCTTGTCCCACGGCATAGCTCTCTTGCGCCCACATAAATATACCAAGACTCCCCAAAATGAGAGTAAGAAAAATTGGCAGCACCAATAACAGTTCGATAAAACTATTTCCGGTTGTCTCACCAAAATTGGCACGCACTTAGGGGATGGAATTGAGATTGCTGGTTATTTGATTGAAAGCACCGACTAGAGCATTGCGCAGAGCCTCGATGGGTAAGATCATAGCCAGGACAACGATAATGATCCAAATGCCGTTTTCGATAAAGACGTTGCCCTCGCGGGCTTTGAGTTTGGCGAGGATTGTTCGTCCCCGTTTGTTCCACCATTGTTTCACGCTTAAACCCCCTTAACCTGCCGCATCGTTAAGAAATGCGGTGTTAAAAGCATATCAACAAACATTGGGAGACTTCCTACCCAAATTCGCTACCAACGTTTGCCTGAGATATTCGCAACCAGATTGCTGCCATCACCATTTGGCAGACTCAAAAGAAGCGTCTTTAAACAAGGGGACATCTGGATTGCGGAAAGAATTGGATACCCTGTAGCCAGAGTCTTTGCCACAGCGGAAAACTACGGGTACATGAACTCCCTATTCTTCTAATCCTTCAAGACCATGACCTTCACAATCCATCCAGTTAAATTTACACTGGAAAACGTAGAAATACCTTCCGTATAGGTACCGTGGGCAGGTACGATCCACCCCAGTAGGAGTTGAACGATTTTGGCTATTTTAACGGCGAAAGGATTTATCTCCCTTGTTGAACAAGGCAAAGCGGTATTTCTGGATATCAATCCGCCTGACCTTTATCATCAGGGACATGCTGCAGGCGTCTATAACGTGCCATTTCAAGCAGAAAGCTGGAAG
>JAKADI010000221.1 GCA_021820675.1 Bacillota bacterium
ATGGCTTTGGGCCGGATTCGCCAGCAACATCCGGAGCATTTGCGGAGTGTGGTCTGGAGCACCTAAGGCCTGAGGCCCCACACGGTCCCCTCACACCAATTTTCACGGTCTGACAAAAATCCGGCGCCGGGCACCGGAATTTGGGCCTGGGTGGTCAGCGATCGCCGCGGCCTACGCGTCCCGGGCAAGCCTTGTTGTCATGGACAGCACGACTCATATCTGGCATATAATGCCATAAAGAGGTTATCCACAGCCCGAATTTTCCGCACAGCGGAAAAGGCTC
Source organism: Bacillota bacterium (assembly GCA_021820675.1). Classification (GTDB taxonomy): domain Bacteria; phylum Bacillota; class Sulfobacillia; order Sulfobacillales; family Sulfobacillaceae; genus Sulfobacillus. The sequence continues at coordinate 284 of JAKADI010000221.1, forward strand.
CTAAGACATATGTATTGCATTGATAGAGAGCGTTATGCAACACGATCATCATAGGACAGACAGTCCTAAAATTTTTTGCTTTAAGAGGAATTTTCCGGATTCGTGGCGAATGCTTAACAGGATTGGTCGAACACGGTCACAACAGAACCTACGCCAGGACAGGCATCCTGGCGTAGAGGAAGGAGACACCATGCGCATTCGATTACGGTTTCAAGGACCTTTATCGGTCCCTGTCGCGTATCATCTCTTGTTGCAACGTACGCTGTACTCTCTATTTCCTCCCGAGATCATTCGGGCCTGGCGCGAACGGCATGGTTTTCGTCCCTTGACGTTCTCGCGTTTATTGGGGCGGACCCGTATTGTGCAACAACAGCTGTTTCTTTCGGGACCGATTGATTGGTGGATTAGTTTTCGCCAGGCTGACGAGGCACTGAGCTTGTTAGACGGCATCCAAACACAACCCACGCTCGTTATTGGTGGTCAGCGTATGGCAATCTCGGATCTTGAAATTGAACCTCCTTTCGTCTGGACCCGGGACATGATGGGGGTGACCACCCTCTCACCGATTGTGGCCGACGATAATGTGAAGGGACGCATTGTGTCCTACGCTCCAGATGATCCCCGGTTTCAGAGCCACATTCGGCATAATGCCCAAGCGAAAGCGTTGCAATTTCTCGGACGCCCCATCAATGCCTTGACCATACGTCCCTTGGAGACCTCGTGCGTTCGCAGCTGGTACGGGACGACACCAGTTATCGGCTATCGGGGCCAGTTTTTGTTGACTGGAGAGCCCGCCCTTCTGGAATTGCTGTACGATGTCGGCATTGGTCGCCGCAATGGCTTAGGCTTTGGGTGCTGCTACGCGTTTTTACCGAACGCAGAACAGGTTCCGGGACACCATGCGTGAAATCTTGCACGGTGTCTTAGACCAATGCGCTATCTGGGTGAATCAGCCGATCCGCCTCCGTGTCGCGGAACAGACCCTTCACGGTCAGCCCTCCGGGCCCCGGGGAACGTTTCCCGTCGAACCCTTGCCGTCTATTTTTGCGGATCTCTCTTTACACCAGCCGGCTCCCCCCCAGCCGGGGTTTGTCTCACCTGATGACGCACGGGTGCCCTATCCCCGCTCCTTGGATGGGGGGCTCGCGTTCCGGCGTGCTTGGGAGGCGCGCTCACACCGGTTCATCACGCAGTGTAATGCCGTCGTCGGCAGCGTGCCCCAGGTTCTGGAACAGGTGATCGCGATCGTGGATCGGGAGTTCGCCGGGTTTGGGATGAAGGTCACGGCAAAAGGACCCGTTGTCTCCTTACCCGTCTATCTACGCATGCAGGTAGCGTGGAAACTGGCAGCCCGCGAGCAGCGGGCCCGGCTGGTTTACGGAGATTTTTCCGGCATTCAAGCCTACGTGTTTGCATCCTCACGGGTGGGAGTTTCGGGTTTGGCCAAAACCTTACGCGCCCGCAGTGCGCGGATCGGTCTGATGTCCTTAGGCATTCCTTGGCTGAAGAGTGTGGAGGTGACTGAGACGGGGTTACTCGTGCTGTCTGCCGTGGGCGGGGGATTTTCCGTGTTGTTGCCCCCCACCGAGTCTCTCGAGAGCTTGCAAGCCGAGACGAATGCCTGGTTATATCAGGCTACGCATGCGCAGATTGTGCTCCATACTGCCGAGCGCGAGGTTACGGCACAAGAATTTTTCGACGATTATGCTGGAGTCTTGAGTCAGCTTCATGCCCAGGTTGGAGCGGCCAAGCGTCAACCGTTATCGACCTATCTTCTGACCGAAGCCGAAGGGGGTGAAGATCCATGGGTTTGGCGAACGGCTTCGATGCAGTCCCGTTGTGTGCGCTGCGAGAAATATCCTCCCCAGAATGCCGCAGGACTATGCCGGTGGTGTCAATTGGATGAGCGAATTGGCGGACGCTTGCCCCGGATGCAGTGGCTGCAATTGCGGGGCGATGCCGACGGGTTGGTTCCGCTCGGAGCCCACAGTAGTCTTGACCTGACCTCAGATCGTCCGGGGAGGCGGAGTCCCGGTGTGCGCTCGCTGAATGACCCCGCTGGCACTGGGGGGGATCCGACAGTATGGATGAATTTGGCGTTGCCTCTCGCGCCAGAGGATTGTCCTCACTGCGCGGCCAACCAATTGCCGGACCCAGTGCGGAGGGGCAATCCGTATACGTTTGCCTGTTTAGCCACTTTAGACTCACCAGCTGCGCCGCGGTTAGGTTATCTCAAGGTGGATGTTGATCAACTGGGTCTACTGATGACGGTTGGACTATCCCCCAACACCCAGTTGGGTATCGACGTCTATCGGGTCATCCGTCTCAATGAGGCGATCGACCGATTTTTTACCGAAGGCGTCCGGCAGTTAATGCACAACACACACTCGCTCTATACGGTGTTTTCCGGGGGTGATGATCTCTATGTGATTGGCGGGGCCCAACACATCGCACAATTTGCCTTGACCCTGAACGAGCGCTTTCACGCGTATACGGGATTTCATCCGGACGTGACCTTATCGGCCGGAATGATTTTTGTGGAACCGCACTTGTCGATAAGCCTTGCGACGGAAGCTGTCGAACGGGCCTTATATCGGGCGAAAAATGTACCGTCCACCAATCGCGTGGCCAGTGGGCAAAAATTGGGCCGCAATCAAATCACCATCGGCACCACCTCGGTGGGATGGGGCCGTTACCGACGCCTCTGGGAGGAGGCACACAGAGTGGCGAGATTACTCCAGCATGAATGGTTAAGTGCTAGTGGACTCCATCGTCTTCTGCAATCGGCACAATATGCGTTGCAACGGCCTCAAGCCGAAGGGATGGCCAGTTGGTTTCCTCGAGTTACGTATGAAATCCGTCGCAACTTCATGGCCGAAGATCAGCAACCCGTGCGGGATTGGCTCACACCGTATCTGCAACCCGATGATCCAGACCTTGGGGCCCGGTTGGCCTTATTTCCGTTGTTGGTGTCTTTGGCTCGGATGATAAGGGTGCCGGGTCGGGTCGAGAATGTCTCAGGGAGGTGAATAAGGCCTATGCCATCCATTACCGAAAGCAGTTACTTGCGGCAAGGCTATGTGAACCCGGCGGGGGGTTATCGTCGGGAGATTTATTGCGAGGAAGCTCAGTTTGTCGTCCAGAAGTTGGTTCGGGGCACGTCCATTCATGCACTCCGCCGCTTTTATAACCGAGTTAAAGGGTTGGAGCGCAGCATGGACCATGGCCGACTCTTTGACCAGCGCAAGTCGCAGTTGTATGAGTTGCAATCCCATGCCTATTATGCGGCGAAACGCAATCTGGTGAATGCATTTTTCCCGGAATTCATTGATCGCAATGTTGCTCAGGCGGTAGTCAATTGGGAGCAGTTTGAGGGATTCGTCAAACATTTTGAAAGTGTGGTGGCCTATTTTCCGACCGAGGCTGGTCCATCACGACAAGGAGGCACGCCTTATGGCCACACCCGATAATCGGCGATCCGATCCGACCCCGAATCCTCAACTTAAGGAAATTTGGGAAGTGACTGCCGAGTTGACCTGCGTGACGGGATGTCATGTGGGGGGATCGAAAGATGTTCTGGAAATTGGGGGGATGGACAATCCGGTCATTCGACACCCCCTCACCCAACGTCCGTATTTGCCAGGCAGCAGTCTCAAAGGCAAGTTCCGCAGTTTGCTAGAGGCGGCTGACGGCAAAGGCGTCAATGGGGAGCCGTGCGGGTGTGCGCAACCGACCTGTCGCGTCTGTCGATACTTTGGGCCGCACCGTAAGCCGCGTCATACCCTGAATCCGACTCGGTTCCTTTTTCGGGATGCCTTTTTGACGTCGGCATCCCAAGAACAGTTGGAGGCTGCGTATGAACAAGTGGGGCTCTTTTATGCGGAAGAAAAACTTGAGAATACGATTAACCGCACAACCCATGTGGCAACAAATCCTCGGGTCCAAGAACGGGTACCCGCTGGCACGTCGTTTCAATTTGTACTGGGCGTGCGGGTGTATCAAGGAGACGATACCTCCCTCATGAGACAAACAATCCAGGAAATGGTCGAGATGGTGGAACATGATGCCATTGGGGGTGGCGGGTCTCGTGGCAGCGGCCAAATTCGTCTGGACCAATTGACGATTCGGACCGTATGGCCGACCCCAGAACGATGACAGGGTACTGTTGGGCATTGACACCACGTTCACCTTGGAGTCACTGGCCCACCAGTGATCTCTTGATGGGGCAACTGGCGTGGGCGTATCGAGACTGCTATGGCGAGGCGCAAATGGGCCCGTGGTTGCAACAATTCATCGAAGGGCAACCTCCGTTCGTGGTGTCAGACGCATGGCCAGCCGGGACCTTGCCCCGGCCCAATGGGTTCCCCCGGCGTCTCCGCCCTTCCCAAGAGATGAACAAGGCTGACATTATCGCGGC
>JAKADI010000222.1 GCA_021820675.1 Bacillota bacterium
GCGGAGTGAGCGTCGGGATTATGGGATTGTTTGTACCACAGATACTGGGTGTCGGTTATGCCACGATGCACTTGGCGCTCACCAACCAGATTGTCTGGGGAGGCTTAGCGGTGTTGTTCGCCTTTAAATATCTGGCGACTTTAATTACTATTGGAGCGGGCGGTTCCGGTGGTGTTTTCGCTCCCTCGCTGTTTTTGGGAGGGATGGTAGGGGGAGCTTTTGGCAACCTTCTCTACCATATTTCCCCGAGCTTGGCTCCCCATCCCTCCATTTACGCTATTGCAGGGATGGCCGCCTTATTTGCGGCCTCAGCCCAAGCTCCCTTCGTGGCCATAACGATTCTATTGGAAATTACGGGAGACTATCACCTGACTGCACCGGTTATGGCGAGTGCCGCCGTTAGCTATTTGACCTACAATTTCTTTACCCGTGATTCGATGTATACGGTCAAATTACGGCGACGTGGCATCAAAATCTTGCGTGGTGACGATATTCGCCCGATGGCCGCCATTTCTGTCTTATCCGCTATGCAGCCCCTAGGCGATGCGATCTCTCCAACGGAGACGATTCAGGAGGCGTGGCACAAGATGGCACGGCTTAATCGCGGGTTTCTGCCGGTGATCAGTCGATCCCAGGGACTGGATGGCATCGTGACGATGCGGGATATTGTGGCGTCCATGCAACACGGGGACCGGAAAAATCACACTGTGGCGTCGATCATCCAACCTCTGCCCAAACCTGTTGGGGACAACGCTTCGTTAGACGAGGCCATTCGCTATTTATCGATCTATGACGTCGAAGTGCTGCCGGTTCAAGATGCCAAAACCCACCATATTGTCGGCCTTATCACCCGGTCCGGGGTGTTGAAGGCGTATAATGCGTCTGCAGTTCATGCCGTGGATACGTCTCATCAGGTCGAAACCTTGAAACGGACTAGCGAGGATAGTGTCTTTGTGGAGATGGAAATTCCCGACAGCTCACCGATGATGGGGCGACCGCTCAAGGATTTGCACCTTTGTGCGGATGCCCTGATTGTCTCGGTGACTCGTCAGCAAGGTGTTGTCATTCCGCATGGCAATTTTGCCCTGAAAAGTGGGGATCGGTTGCTCGTTTACATAGCCCCGGCGGCTCATCGCCAACAGGTGATCGACCAACTCCAAGCCCGGGAGATTGTCTCCTATTCTGGCGGCTTCTAACGGTCTGACACCGATTTAAGTTTTCCCGAACCTTGCTCCTGCAACATGTGATACAAGTTGCGAATCACCCGTTGCAACGGAACCTCGCGGGGATGGGCGATGTGCAAAGCGGCCCATCTCACATCTATGGGGGCATGGGAAGTAATATATTGGATCTCTCGTTTTAGTGCCTGAACATTCAAATCCGGATACAATAGGATAAAGTCGTCATGTCCATAGCGGCCTACGCAGCCTTCATAATTCATGGCGGAATCCAGAAAATGTGCCAGTTCAGTGAGACGGCTAGTCCCCACGTGTTCGCCAAGATTGCGATTCACCTGACCAAGACCGACGATGTCGATGAGAATACAGCCAGCTCCCTCTTCGTGGCGAAGCTCTTGCATTTGCGTGTAGTATTCCTCGATCCCCAGGTTATTGGGTAAGCGGGTAATAGGGTCGGTATGGGCACTCTCGTGCTGTTGTTGACGCAGGGCCAAAATTTCATACAGAGAGCTAGCCGCCGAGATTAACATTTCCATGCGGTGCATTTGGGAGGTTGTAAAGCCTCCGGCATGCCGGCTCGCCACAATGAAAAATCCTTGCTGGTGCAACTCAGGATAGGTTAAAGCAAATCCGACAACATGGCGTATCCCCCATTCTCGCAGCTCCAGGGGAATTCGGGTCTCGTGCAATGTTGCCGGGGATGACTCGGCGTACATTAAAGGGAGGATGCCGTCACAACGGCGGGGGACCATCCCAAACACAGCATGGGGGGTAGGGAAACGATCATGGCCGACAACCCAGCCGCCTGCCGCGTCAACCTGTTCGGCAAGAATTTGTCCAACCCGCTGCCATAATTGCGCCGTATTATCGACCGCGGGCAGCGTCTTGAGAGCTGCCAGCATGTGATCCATATGTTTTTGTTCCTCGGTCATCAGTTCTTGGAGATGACTTTTCGATAAGGCTTGGCCCATGGCGCGGGTATAAACTTCTATGGGCGAGAACGCCGATTTCAAGTCATCGTCCTTCCGGGAAAAGATGATGACGGCCATTTCAGGAGGTCCTACCGGAATGACAGCATAAGAGACAAATCCCGAAAGCTTGCGAAACTGGTTGAGAAAGTCGGCCCGGCTACTCTCGGGATTCACATAAATGGCTTGTCCCTTGTCTAAGGCTTGGGCAACAGCATGCCCGTCCCGACGAGGTAATGTGAATGGCACAAAAGCGGGGCCGCCGCCTTCGGCGGATACAACAGCCGGTACCAACAGGCCCCCTTCAGGTTGAACCAGGATAACGAGGGGGAATGGACCATATTGCTGGATGGTCGACACCACAAGTTCTAAAATGTGGTGTGACGTGTGAAGATAGCTTACTTTCACCAAGCTTTGGGCCAGCAGACTATAGCGTCTCGCGCGTTCGTTCGATTCCAAGGAATTGAGCGAGCGCTCAATCAGAGCGGTTGCCAAATGACTTAAGGCCTGCAGCCGACGGATACGTCCTGGGGTAAATCCTCCGATTTGGCTATGATACACTTTTAGCACGCCGAGCAGTTTATCGTTCGAAATTAAGGGAATCCCTGCAGCGGATTGAATGCCTTCGGCTATCATCTCTTCGAGCCAGGGGTTCAACGATGGCTCATTCAGGATATTGGGAATGATCCGAAGGGAGCGGGTCTGTAGGATTTGCCCCACAGGTCCTTGCCCGTCATCAGTGGTGGGGTCGAATAAGTCGCGCCGACAGATGTCAAAGGCCTGGCCATCAGGCAAAACACAATGTAACGTGGTCTCGTTAAGAATGCCAATGTAGCCTTGATGCCCCCCAGTCACTGCTAACGCGGCGGCAATCGTCTTGGCTAACAAGTGTTCGAGATTGGCGGTATCGGCCAAGGTGGAAATAGCTTCAAACAGGGGTTCCCCTAAAAGGGCTTGGTCGTTGAAGGCCTCTTCTTTCTGCGTATATCCCAAAGCCAATACGAATAAAGCGGCAATGCCTTCGACCAGCGGGATTAAGTCGGGGCGAATTTGGTCGGCTTGGTGATAACCCAAATGCAAAAGACCCCAACATCCCAAGTGATCGCAGATGGGGACCGCGATAGCGGAGAGAAGATGAAAATGATCGGACCAAATTCGCGATTCTTGAACGGGTCGTTGAAAGATTGCAGGCTCGCGAGTCACAAAAGCGCGATACAACGTCGGCGATTGCGGGAAAACTGTCCGCCTAAAAAACGCTTGCTCGTGAGGGGTGAGACGGGCTGTGGATTCAACATAACTCAAATGGTCCCCGTCGATTCTAAAGAGAGCGGCTTCGTCGGCTCCGGTGAGTTTTTTGGCGAGCGAGAGCATATAGGCATAGCGGCCATCGCCATGGGCTAACCCTCTAGCCAATTGCTGGGTTGTGGTGAGTAAAGTATGAAGTTGGTAGTCGACGGATGGGCGAGGCGCGCGAATTTGAGCGAGTTCCTGGGGTATTAAAGGGAACTCAAACGTGATTGCGGGTTTTCCTAACAAATAGCCTTGTCCGAAGTCTATGCCGATTTCCTTGAGGGTATAGAGCTCGCCATGGGTTTCGATGCCTTCCGCAATCAGCGAGGTTGCGGCCGTTTGTTGGGCAAAGCGCGCGGTACTTTCCAACAGGGCAAACTTTATCGGATTTTTGTCCACGTCACGCACCAAGTTTAAGTCAATTTTGGCAAAATCCGGCTGTAGTTCGATCAACCGTGTTAATCCCGAATATCCCGAGCCCATGTCATCCAAGGCGATCCGGATCCCCATGTCGCGAAAAGGGGTGAGATACTCGCGAAGTTTGTGGTCCCCTTCCGGAATCGTTTCACGTTCGGAAATTTCCAGCACGATTTGGAACGGCTTAAGTTCCTGGCATTGTTGCAAAATCTGTAAAAATGGCAAAGGGGTCAGAAGGCTTTTGGGCAAAATATTGATAAAAAGTACGGAGCTGTCCCGAACTTTGCTGCCGCAAAAGGCCTCGACGATACACTGAAAGGCTATTTGATCAAACAATAAGAGACTACCTTGTTTTTCTGCAGCATTTATCAGGTCTTGAACGGGGACATTTTGTCCTCCTGGCAATTGTGGTCGACTGAGTCCTTCATAGGCTAATATGGATCCGTCTCGAAGAGACATAATCGGTTGAAATGCGGCTTGAATAATACGGTGATCACGCCATTGTGACCAAAGCTCATCGTGGTCGTTTTTTTCCATGCGACTCATTGTGGACTCCTCTAACACCTTTCGACATCTCAAAGAATCATGTATTTGCCATTTCGTTATCTCTAGGAAAAATCCCTTTATTGCCACCAAAAAAATTCCAAGATAACGGATCCCATGAGGGACCAAGATGATTAATTTTTCCAGGATATCGCACTTTTGGCAAGAAAAATTAGGAAATATGAGTGGGGCAGGTGGGGGGAGGGGGTTGGTCCCATGCGCGCTAACTTATGGAGTGAAATCGTAGTGAAGGCGCCGTTTTCGTGGTCGTTCATGCAGATGATTTTTCCAACGCTGAGCA
>JAKADI010000223.1 GCA_021820675.1 Bacillota bacterium
GGCCCTCGCATGGCCCAAAAAGAAATTAGGCCGGCCGGGTTGACATGGTGTCATCATACGAGCAATAGGAACAGGCGAATTAGATCATTTCAGGTGCGTGTTTTGTTTGCGGCACGGTCGATACGGCCGATGGCAATGCAGCGAAGGTGATTTTTAAGCGTTTCACGGACCAGAAATCAAACCGTGGATGAACAAGATGCAGGTGAAAACCATTGTGGATCGCAGGAATGCCAAGATTACGGGAGCAATCCCTGACGCCGGTTGTGAAGCGAGTGGGCCTGTTCGATCACCCGACACTGTTAACGGCCAGACTCCAGTTTGAGAGAACAGCCGTGGGTCCTAAAGCGGAGAGCGAACAATAAGGAGAAAATGAGCTGCAGCAAGTTTAGGTAAGTTTTTTATAACGGTTGGGAATATCACCATACCGATCACGGACTGTTGACTCCGGAAGTTCAATGGTGTCACGGCATCAACGACTAGTTGGAAGTGCTGGAGACGGTAGCTGGATGGAGTATATCCACCAGTACGGTCTGACCCGGGAATCGTAGAATGGCCCGGCCTTGGCTGTGCTGCATGATGTCGAACTCACAGCAGGAGTCACCGACACACTGTGGGCTTTCGCGAAGAATTATGTACGGAGGATCACTTGCTTCTTACACTGGGTTTGGAATTGTCCACTTTGCCGGCCGTGGCTCAACGCCTCCAGCGCCCGTTAGATCGCATCGGGTCAGCCTGGGAATCTCAGTGGGATCGGTGGCGATTTCGCGTCACGCCGCGGCCAGATACCAGTGCCCAGGCTGTGGACTGAGGCATCTTTTGGACCTGGCTCTGGCATCCACACTAAGTCTGCTGAAGAAGAACGATATCTGGGATATAATAGAGAAAAGGGCAATGAGGTTCGGTGTTTTTTGACGGGCCTATTCGATTTGTCTGTGGTAAAGGAGGGGAAAAATGTTAGAAGTTCCCCAACCTCTTATCTTTGATGAGGCATCGTCATTGCCCCCTCGTGCTACGGCAGGACGTTTTGACAACGGTCACTATCTTTGATCTAAGTAACCGTGGGTCCTTGACTTTCCCGTTGGAGGAATTCCCTCGGTTGGCTGCAGCCAGTCCCGAGAAACGGAACGGGTGGCGATTGGTGTGGAACGGGGAAGCGGTTCGGTGGGATTGCCTGGATGAAGACATCTCTTTGCGCGTGTTGCTGGCGGATGAGTCGTAAACTCATGACAATGCTGAGATCATAGACGATTGTTGATATTATGATGATAAAGGTGGAGGTGTCATCCGGTGGCCGAAGAACTTTTGAGTCCCCTGGTTGATTTTCTTTTTAAACGCATCTTCGGCGATCCGGACAACACGGAGATTCTTATCGCGTTTCTTAACGGCGTCTTCGAAGACGCCGGTGATCCGTTGGTGGAATCCGTCGAGCTGCTTAATCCGTTTATCGACAAAGATGCCTTGACCGATAAGATGTCGGTGCTCGACATTCGGGCCAAAACCCAGGCGGATACGCTCATCGATATTGAAATTCAAATTCGCAACGCCGGAAACATGCGTGCCCGCAGTTTGTACTATTGGGCCAAACTCTACGAAGGCCAGATCCATGAAGGCGATCCCTATCATATGCTCAATCCGGCCATCGCGATTAACGTGCTGAACTTTGTGGAACTGGCCAACGACCGGGTGCATAATGTCTTTCACGTACGCAATGCCGATGGCGAAGTTTTGACCGATCACCTGGCCTTGCATTTTCTGGAGTTGCCTAAAATGCATCAAAACCTCACCCCCTCCTCACAGCATCTGATGCGGTGGCTTTTGTTCCTGATCACCCGAACGAAACCGGGGCTCGAAGAATTGGTGAAGGAGGATCATATCATGGAGAAAGCCTTGAACGTGCTGGAGTTTCTCAGTCAAGACGAGAAAACCCGGATGTTGTACGAGGCCCGACAAAAGGGCCTGCATGATTATGTGTCTGCCATTGCGTCAGCCGAAGAAAAGGGCGAGAAAAGGGGGCGGGAAGAAGGTCGGGAAGAAGGCATACGCGACGTAGCCCAGCGCATGTTGCGTAAAGGGGTGCCGATCCCAGATATCGCTGATGTCACTGGGCTTTCTGAAGCCGAGATTAAAGCGTTGCCACCGCCGCAATGTCCGTAACCTTGGTTTATCCTGAGCACAGTAGAGAAGATGAGAGTTACAATTGTTCTAACCGAGACCTTACTTGCTGGGGCTTCATGGGATTATCAATATGGTAACAGTGGACCACTAACGGAAGTTACCAATCCTATTGGGGAAACCACAGCATATTCCTATGATGGCAGGGAAACTTCGTCGGGATTACCACGGGCTCATCGACATGGACGCTCGCCTATAATGGAGCGCGTGAGATCACATAATAGGCAGGACCTACGGGTGCAGCGTATGCCATTCATTACAATGGTGCCGCAAATCCCTCCAAGATCATACTGCCGATAGGTGCGACCGAAGTCCAAATACAACTTGCAAAATGAACCTGAGGTAATTACCGATGCTGCCGGTGGAACGTCTTATTTGACATATAACTACCGTGGCGAAGTGGCGACAATCGGGACCGAAAGTTTTACCTATGGTCCTAATGGACTTCCAACACGAGTGGCGACGCCAACCGGTGATGCGGTTCAGGTAACCACCAATTCGGCGGGCCAGACACTAAATGCCACGGATACCAAAGGTGTTATTGAGTCGGTTACCTATGATGCCAATGGCAATCCGCTTTCTTGGACTAACGCACTAGGGGATACGACCCGGGCGACTTATAACGACTTGAACCAGATTACGCAATTGACAACGCTGGGCGGTGGCATTATCAGTACAATACGATGGGGCACCTAGATAGAATGATGACACCAGCCCCATCCCCCGTAGGTACACTATGGGTAGCAGGAAAAAATATCCAAGAAAGGTCTGGCGTCCCATAGAATAGTATACCCGTTATGTTGGCTTGGGATGGGTTTTATCGGCCTCGTCCCGGTGGAGTCCTCCCGTGGAGACCGGCAATGGCGCGGGCGCATCGCCAAAACCGGGAATAGTACACTCCGGTATGTTTTCGTGGAGGCTGCCCACAGTTATCGCTTTCAGCCGACCTTGAAAGAGGCCATTGGGCGCCGGGTACGATGCCGCCGCACTGAGAATCGGTTTTGCGGCCGATCAGTTGGCGGGCGCAACAACGCCTGTATGCCCGTAATCGCAGTTTTGAGCGGCGAGCAATATATATTAAATTGGTGGTACGCCTTGGTACATTAAAGGGGCGTCATTCCATGGTTATCGGAATAGCAGTCTTGTACTATTCTCTCTTGTTGAATTTCAAAGGACAGTCAAAAATGTTTATACGAGGGGTAAGGGTTAGTGACATCAGGCTTCTTGGACCTCAGGTACACTCATCACAAGCCGAAAGGCGTCAAGGGAATCCCATGACAATGGAGAAAAGTTCCCGGGCCCCTAAACCCTCAAATTTATGAACGTCAATGGGAGTGGAAACGGATGGACGTGGTAATTCAACACCCGAAAGTGGAAGACGAGAAATCGTTTATATTCCTTTCGCAGGAACTCAGTCGGTTCAATCGCCGCCACCACCCGCAAGCCGACAGTTTTGAGAAGGTGTTGCGGGAGCGAGCTGACCGGGCGTCTCGGCTGTTCTGTTCGTCGGATCCTCATCAGTGATTTTGATGGCCAAGGCAGGCAACCGGGACGTTGGTTATGCGTTAGCCTTTGTCGTCCACCCTGATCCTAGCAGCGACAACGGAACCCAATTGTGTGGTTTTCTGGATGAGGTGTACGTCGACGAGAGTGTACGCGGGCTCGGGATTGGTAGACAGTTAATCGATGATTGTCTTCAATGGATTCGGTGTCAGGGGGCACGCCGGGTCTACGAAAAGCGAGGATTCGTGCAATATGCTGTTTCATTTGAAAAAACTCTCGACTGACGTAACTATTCAGGTATCCCTGGCCACACCGTGCAGAAAAAATTTCATAAGTAAGCGGTGCCACACTGAGGTTTTGGCAGGATTATGTATGTAAGAGTTTGTGTTGGGAGGTCAAACTCAAGAATCCGATATACAGCCACGATCTATTTGATGGAGTCCAACCCGTTGCGCCGTTTCGTGCCGGGGAACGGAGGAGTTAGCGGGTTTTGCGCCTTGTCTTGGGCCAGCATCTCCAGGACTTAGGACAGGTTGGCCATGCTTTCTCCCTTTCCTATGCATGGGTCAATGGTAACCCCAGACAAACATCTCAGCAAAAGTTTTGGAGGGTACTGAGTAGTTGTTTTTGGGAGTCTCACAATGAATTTGTCAGCGAATTACCTGGACAAAGAACGTGACGTTGGTTGCCGGATTGGGGGTCTAAAGTGAAAATTGTCTATGCGACGGATGCAGATTATGCATACTTGCGAATCCGTGACCATCATCTTTTGGACAGCTTAATCTCTACGAAAATTAGCCAACACGAGATTTACATACTGCAAACCGCGCAAGGGCTTAACATCGGGTGGCTGAGGTATGGGTATTTTTGGGATAACACGCCCTTCATGAATCTGATTTGGATCGACGAAGCGTATCGTAGCCACGGAATTGGAAAGCAAGCGGTTCTCTTCTGGGAAACCGAAATGCAAAAGAAGGGCTTTAATTTAGTGATGACATAAACATTGTCGAACGAAGAC
>JAKADI010000224.1 GCA_021820675.1 Bacillota bacterium
CGGTATTCGGGATTATGTTCTTAGTATGGATGGGATGGCACTCATGGCGAGCGCCGGTTGATAAGCTGCACTCGGATGATGCGGCGATGGCTTATTGGACTTTATGCCGCCGCATCATGTACACGCTGCGGGTCTCATTGCTCAATCCTCATGCCGTTATGGATACGGTCGTACTCATTGGCGGCGGCGCGGCGCTTTATTCTACGCCAGCCAACAAGCTCGCTTATGCCCTTGCGGCTGTTCTCGTGTCATGGATCTGGTTTTTTGCCATTTCCGTAGGCGGGCGGGCACTGAGACACTTGCCAAATCAAGCTCTGATGCAACGATGGGTAAACCGGATATCCGCGGGGATTATGTGGGCGACCGCGGGACGCTATCTGATACAGTTAAGTCAAGTCGTCTGGAATACCCAAACCTAGGCAGAAAATCATCGCCGGACAGCTTGCAACGCGCCCGGCACCAACTCATGCAAAAACCATCCAGCCCTCACGCCCGCAGGGCATTGTCTTCACGTTACTCTACTCGGTGTGCATCTTCCCGCAGTTCGGTCCAAGCTTCCCATCCCTCCCGCAACACCCAATACGCAAGAATACAGGCCGCTAGCGGATCCATCCAGGTCCATCCCAACACCCAGACCCCAAGCGTCCCGCCTAACCCGGTCCAAGCCATATAGGCGCAAGTCCAACTTTCCACCGCATCAGCCTTTAAGGCCGCACTGTTCAGCAGGTGTCCCAAACGTTGCTTTTGCCGCGCAAACACAATCATAACCAATCCTGAAACGGCCGTGACAGCCGCGCCAAGACCACTGGGCTCGACCGGGATGTGAGCTGTCCCGACCTCCCACAAGCTAGATACCAGCAAGTAGGCGGACAGTAATCCCAGGAGAGCTGTCGCAATCGTAGCGGACCAGTATTCGGCCCGCTCAACCGCCACATCAGATGCCCCTCGGACCTCAACCCTTAGGCGCCACCAGAGAATTGCCGCCGACAACAGCTCAATGACGCTGTCTCCCCCGAATCCCGTCAGCACGACTGAATGCGCTTTCCATCCTGCCCACAGGGACAATCCTGCCTCCCCGATCATCCAGGCGATCGATGCCGCCTCCCACTTGAGTGCCTGCCGCGCTAACCGCTCATGCGTGATCATGGCGGTACCCCCTTCATCCCCTATGAGGCGGTAGTATGGGGCCTGTTTCGATTATACGTCTTGCCCCGGTTCTTTTGCCCCGTCCATTGCCCGTTGCCCCAAAAAACTGACCCTCATTAGAAACCCCTGGGGCCAATCCTCAGCACCAAGAACTGCCTCATCTCAAATAGCTATCCATATTCCTACGAGGAATGATGAGTGGATGTGGATGTGGATGTCGATGTCGGCGTTGTTAAGGAGGGAAGACTCCCCCATTGGTTTAACAACGTATCCACGGTCGAAGCATTCCCCTCGACAATCACTTCGGTTTTGTGAACGACGAAGACGGCTTCTTCCATACTGTCCGGCAAGTTAGCCACAACAACCGTCAAAGCCCCCACACTTTCCGTGGTCGATGTAAGATTACTGCTGGGCAAGGCGGGTGTTGCTCCATGATTTAACATTTCGGTAATAATGACCGAACTGGAGTCATGCGCCGTAAAAGACAGCAGCACAACACGCTGTCCCTTGGCATTGGTTCCCGTATTAATCGCGTTGAGGGTCAGTCCCAATGCTGAAGGGGGTAAAACAATAGGGAAATTCAACTGGCTTTTCGCAAGACTCAGGGCGGTCCCCGTTTGCGTAATTGAGATGGCAGGGGTTACCCCTTTCGGCGGGGAAAATCTGAATGTGCCAGACGACACGGCCGGATTTACCTGAAAATGGCTGAATTTTTCAGTGATGCTTTGTTTGCCTAACTGAACCGAAAAAGAGGTAGGGGTGTTGGTCTGCGTATCATATACCAACCGGGCGTTAACGCGACCATGAGATGATGGCAAGAGGGCCGTCATCGCTAGGCTTACATGCTGGCCTTTCATCTGCATGGATTGTATGTGGCTGGAGCGAAGCACCTTGGGAAGTTGTGCCGCAATCGCCCAGGGCGCATCACTACGAGGAAGGTTAGCCAATACCGAATAATGACTCGCAGATTGCGGATACCAAATCGTTTCGTGAGAATTCACGTAGATCCCCACCGGGTGTTGGCCTAATAGGTCAATAACATATTGACCGCTTGCAACATTACTGGTAATGTCATAGTTCAATGTTTTTCCGGAATGTCCTGCTGTGCCCTGGGTCTCCTGGACTGTGGCACGAATATCTTTCCACGAAGACATCCGTGCCAGGATTTCACTGGCCACAGTGTTCGGTTTAGAATTATGAGTGATGGCCCCAGAATGCCCCAAACCGCATCCCGTAAGTAGGGCCATGCACCCGCCAGACAGTATAGACGCGTACCAACGTTTCATGATTCTATGGTACCGTGTTTGCTCGTTTGGAGCAATCGTTACCGGTATTGAAAGCGAAATAGGCATGAAATCCGTACAGTCGTGTATCATGGAAAGGACTTAACCAGAGAGTCATTATGACCAATATCCGTCAATAGAACAAGACGTCCTCCAGGGAGGCTTATGTCAAACGTCATTCTCTCCATCCTATCCGTTTCTGTCGTTGCCTTAATGGCTCCTTGGATTTTACTGCGGACTAAGACAAAGGTTCCTATTGCCGCTGCAGAAATACTTCTTGGCGTCATCTTTGGTAAAACCGGGCTGGGATGGATTCAAAACTCCGGACCGATTAGCTTCCTATCGTTGTTCGGACTATCTTACATCATGTTCCTCTATGGACTGGAAACCAATTTAGATTCGTGGCTAAACCAAGAACATCCCGGCATCCAGCACGGACGGTGGCTATGGCCCATCATTGCGCTCTGGATTGCTTTGGGATTTGCTCAGGCCTCTTGGCTCTTTGCGGCACATATCACCCACACCATGATCCCGATTGCGCTGCTGTTAGCCTCGAGCGCACCTACGGTGCTCTTGCCGACGCTAAAGGAGCGCGATCTGGTCGACACCAATTTTGGTCAGTGGACTCTGACTATCGGGTTGTTAGTCGACTTTATCTCGTTAATGGGTGTAACAGCCCTGGCGGCGCTGGATCACAAAGGTGCCGTGTTGCGCATCTTTCTGGTCGTGTTAATGTTCATCCCGATTGTCATCGCCAAATCCACCTCCCGTTTCTTACACCGGGCTTGGTTTGGGAATGGACACGATAGCGTCACCAGCCAAATCGGAGTCCGGGGCGTGATGATGATCATTACGCTCTTTATTGCCTTAGCCGAAACCCTGGGAACCATTACCGTTTTAGGAGCCTTTTTAGCGGGAGTGGTGGTCTCCGTTATCGTCGGCAAAGACCGGGAAATTCTCCAGGATAAATTGGATACATTGGGATTTGGTTACTTTATTCCGTTCTTCTTTGTCACGGTGGGGAGCGACTTGAATTTGCGCACCATTGGACAATCCCCTCATGTCTGGATCTTAACGGCGTCCTTTCTCGCCGGAATCATCGTGATCAGCGCGGGCATCTCCTTTGTGCTTGCCCGGATTTTTCCCCGCGCGGAAATGATCGCTATGGCGACGTTGTTAACCACCCGCTTATCCGTGACGGTCGCGGGTTCTTTGATCTTATTTCAAGCGCATATCATTTCCCAATCCATTTATTTAGCGATGGTCATTACCTCGATTCTTTCCGCGATTGCCTTCCCGCCCATTTTTCATCGCTTTAGCCCCCATAAACCCCCGGCTAAACAACAGATCATGCTCATCGGCCCCGGACATTGGGTCAAACCGATAGCCAACCACTTGGCAGCCCAGGATTATCCGGTATTAAGCTATGAAAATGGTCTTCAGGCTTTGGCCGATGCGTCAATGCACGCACAAACGGTCAGGGTCGTTACCTTATTGGGATCAGCCCAATGGCAACAAAATATCCATTGGGGGAATCAATTGCAGCAAGTTTTAAATCCCGACCATGTCATCGTCGACGTTCCCACGGAAGCCAGGGAACAAGCGGAATCATTGGGGCTCATTCCGTTTGTTGCACCCATTGCCTCAATGCAGCTCCTGGAGACATTGATCCGCTCTCCTCTGTCTGGTCTTTCCGATGACAGCATGTGGTCTTCGATGATGGATTTGCCCGTCACCAGTTCCCGCGCAATGAATGTCGCCCTCAGAGATTTGAACCTTCCGGAGGATACTTTGGTCATAGGAATATCCCGGCACCGTGAACATCTCATCCCCCGTGGTTCGACGGTGTTACATAAGGGAGACATTATCACCATTGTCTGTCCGGGTCCCAGGCGCCGCGAAATCCGCCAGATTTTTGAAACCTCCCAGCAATATTAAGCGACATCTATCGTCGATAGGGTTGTTCTAAAAATTTCAGGCGCCATTCCTCAGCCGGCAGTCCATCATCCTGCACGGCTTTCAGCACAGCTCCCAAAACCGGCGGCAACACGGGTAAATGGATGTCCGCCTCGGGATATGAGGCTTTTACCAGTTCCCGGAAGCGGCGTTGTAACACCAAAGAGGATCCTTCCCACAATGATCCGGCCAAAACCACTTCACACGGAGACTCTGTCCAGTTCAGTTGCTTTGCGGCAGCCATGACAGTGTGGGCCAACGCCTCCGCCATATCTTCCAAAATCGCGATGGCGACGGCATCTTGG
>JAKADI010000225.1 GCA_021820675.1 Bacillota bacterium
TCGCCATGATGATTAGCCACGGCATTTTCAACGCGACGCCTTTGGGAGGGACAGAACGCGTCTGTGAGAAGACAACAGGCTTAATCAGTTGTCAATTAAGGGGAAGAAGCTCGTTTCCTCTTGCGCAATATGATCTCGCAGTAGGGCGACAAATTGTTGGCCTTTGATCTTCGTCCTCTGCCAATGGTCGATAAGATTTCCCTGGAGGTGGGCAAGATCCTCACGTAACCGTTGATGCTGAACAACGAGTTCCGCAACCACCGAATTGAGACCCAGCGTCTTCGCATACAAAAACACGGTGGCCTCTTCTGTTTTCATATGGTGTAAGAGATGAATCTCCATATAGCGCAAAATATCGTCGGCCGTTCGTTCCCGCCATGTCGTATCGCCATCGTCCGGTTCATCCAGCGCATCCGTGAGCAGAAATAAGCGACTCTCCACTTGACTGTGTTCTCGCGACAATGTTTGGACTTGTTCATGCCAATCAAGCATAATGATTGTCTCCCTTCGAGGGTTGAAGATTGCGCGTAGCGATTTCATCGCGCAAACGACACGGAACCCGCCTGAGCATTCATGGGCATTCATGGGTACACTTAGCAAAACGACGAATGAGAAATCACCATCTGCATCCATTATACGCTGGTATACGCTTGGTGTTTTGCGGTCCGGCATGTATCCGTGCGCCATTTCCGAGATTGACAAAAGGCCAAGCTCTTCTGAAACCGGCCCACCATTAAAGGCGACGCGTGCGGTGCCTCGGGGTTGGGGGCGGTCGCTCACATCATCATCGTCGGGCTAATCTCCTTAGGTGCATAGCTGGGCTGAGGCACATACCGAGAGGCCATTCCCCCGAATCTAGACATTCCCCGGGTTCTTGACTTCTCGGTTATTGCCGTGTCGATGTCATTATCGACTATCCAGAGGTGTAGGAGAAGCGGTGCTTGCCTGTTAAAAGCCAAAAAACCCTGTCGTCAAACCCCGCCCATACATCGCCCATAAAAACAAATTGAGCCCAAAGTAGACCCACACTTCATGAAATCGGCCATAATCTTGGGCCAGCACTTGCCGTATCTGCCGGCCACGCCCCAGGCCCCGTTGCATCAGAACAGTCAACAGTGCCAAGGCCCCATACAACAAATGCCATTCCACTTTGGGACGGCCTCCCATGACAAATAACGTGGTTCCAAAAATTCCCAGAGCAAGCGTGTTGATTTGTAAGTAGGTTTGAAATCTCCAAAACTTGTCGGGTAATTCCCGGTTACGACGTTGACGGTATGCAGCAATAGACAATGCTAAAGCGCCTAAAAACCCTATAATGGCTGTTGTGACATGCAGGACCAACACAATTCTGTAAAGAATATTCGTTATGTTCATCTCCTTTCCCCTACCATCATACGACGGGATCGGCCGAAAGATCAGCTGTTGAGGCGATCCTGCCAATTCGCATGGCGCTGCGGGCATATCCCACCCTCCCCTGGGTTATGCCCATAATCATGTCTAACTGGCGTCCCCGTCGCAATCGACCCATTTTATCACTAGCAAACTCTAAAAAGAAACGCCGTCGTTTCGCGGAAGCACCGAGGTTAAGGGTACCAAACTTTTACGGGACGCCATGTATGGCGCCCCGTATTAAAACCGGATCCGTACACTCTTCCATGACACGTCTTATGCCCAATACACCCCCCCAGTTCTCATCTCCCCCTGGAGCAATCAAGCCAATCCATCATTCCCCATGAGTAGCTGCTCGCTTGTAACGCTGTCATTTTGCACGGAATCCAAGACAAGCTCAGTCTTCAATCATCTCCGCTGACTGGCCCAGGCCAAATTCTTCGTGAATAAGAGTCATCGCGCGTTCGGCGTCCTGCCTGTCAATAATACAAGAAATTTTAATTTCGGATGTTCCAATCATTTGAATATTAATATCTCCAGACGACAACGCCTTGAATACCCGAGCGGCAACCCCGGGGCGCCCTACCATGCCCGAACCAATCGCCGACACCTTGGCTACATGCGTATCGACAGCCACCGATGATCCTCCCAATTTGCGCAGGCAGTCCTCCACAATCGGTTCAGCCCGTTTCACATCTTGTTCCTCAATCGTAAAAGCAATATCGTTCAACTGATTATGAGACATAGCCTGAATAATTAATTCCACATTGATCCCGCTCTGGGCCAGTTCGCCAAAAATCAAGGCGGCGACGCCAGGGGCATCGGGTACCCCTAACAAGCCGATTTTGGCAATGTGCCGATTGAGCGCGATCGCCGTCACTGCCGGCTTTTCGATACTTTCGCCTTGGTGGATGACCGTTCCGGGTTCGTCGTTAAAGGTTGACCGGGCATAAATCGGCACTTGTTGTCCTTTAGCAAATTCTACCGCCTGCGTCTGCAGGACCTGCGCACCTTGGCTAGCGAGTTCTAACATCTCGTCATAATTCAGGACATCAAGCGGCGTCGCAGAAGGGATAATACGGGGATCGGCCGTGTACACCCCGGCCACATCCGAATAAATTTCGCACCGGTCGGCACCCAAGGCGTTCGCAATCGCAATCGCGGTTAAGTCCGACCCTCCCCGGCCCAATGTTGCCACGTCCCCGGCCCGAGTCACACCCTGAAACCCGGCAACCACCGGCGTAATCCCCACCGCCAACGCGTTGCGCAATTCTTTGGGATCCACTTGTTCGATCCGGGCTTTTCCATAATCGTAACTGGTCAGGATACCGGCTTGCCGTCCCGAAAAGGATTTGGCCGGAATTCCCGCCTGTTCCAACGTCATCGCCATCAACGCACTCGATTGCGTTTCCCCGGTCGACAATAGCTGATCAAGTTCCCTTGCCGATGGCGTTTGGGCCAAGTCCTCAGCCAAGTCCAATAACCCATCGGTATTGTCTCCCATGGCCGAGACCACGACCACCACTTGATGGCCTTGCTCGACAGTTCGCTGCACCTTGCGTGCAACATTTTTCAAATGGTTGGCAGACTTCAGCGAACTCCCGCCATATTTTTGTACAATAAGCATTGTGATGTCGTCACCCTTTATGACTTTTCGTCTATAATAACAAAATTACAGCAAGTTCCCGCGAAGTTTGTGAAATTATCCGCAAGGAGGCATACTGTCTGACCCGGCCACTGATTATAAGTCTGGATCTTGATGGAACGCTTATGCAAAGTCCGTACTGGCGCCTTCATCTTAAACCGTGGCTCATGGACTATAGTCAACACCACCGCGCCTCTTGGCAGGATTTGTGGCACGTAATGGTCCAAGAAAGCATGCGCCGATGGCGCCACGGACCACGCCCGCTTGCCTATGACTGGCAAGATATCGCCCGCGTAGCCTTACACGCCGACTTACCCGATCCCGCCACTCCCGAGCGTTCCCGGGTTCTTCCTCTGGTGTATCCGGATGTGTGGGATTTTCTCGTATGGTCGCAACATCAGCGCGCACAACTATATATTGTCACCAACGGCTTTATCCGCAACCAACACCCCTATCTCCGAGCCCTCGGATGGGATAAGATAATGGCAGCAGAGATCGGTTCGGACAGCGGATACACGAAACCCGACCCCCGTATCTTTGACTTGATACCCGAATTAGATTTACATATTGGTGACCGGGTTGCCCATGATGTCCTAGGCGCCAAACGGGCAGCCGTCGTTGCGGTCCATGTTAATCGCCGGGATACTAAAGAGGACAAGATGGGGTGGGATCCGTTGTCACCAGCACAGTGTGCTGCCGACCTGACCATCATGACACTGCATGAGCTCCCCCAATTGGTCAGAAACGCCATGCCCGACACCATGATACGAAAGGTAGGGTCGTTATGAACGGAATTCTGATTGGTGGCAAGCGCTTTGTCCATGAGACAGAAATCCATGTCCGTTTTTGCGAAACCGATGCAAATCGGCATGTCAGCCAGGTCTCCTACGCCATTTATTTTGAACAGGCTCGTACCGAGTTTCTGGATACTTTAATTGGAGAAGACTTTGACTGGTGGTCTGATCGGTATTCGCTGGTCTTGGCCAGGCAATCCATCAGTTATTTGGCTCCGGCCTATTACCGTCAAGTGCTCAAGGTGTATACCGGCATCGCCTCCATTGGGCGATCATCACTGAATCTCTACCATCTCGTCATTGAAAAAGAACACGCCACCTTAATAGCCAATCAAGATAGTACCGTTGTCCTGGTCGATCAAGCCACGCAACAAAGCCATGCCTGGCCAGATAGTTTCCGTAACCAAGTCACCGCCACTGTGGGCGAATAAGGCTCAGGCGGGCACCCATCAATACGTGGCAGGCCTAAAGGATGTCCCAGTCATATTCGACCAGCCGATTCTTTCCTTGGGCTTTAGCCCGGTACAATGCCTCGTCTACGGCTTTCATCAGCGAGTGAGGGGGAAGGGGGGTAGAAGATATGCACGCCCCGGCACTTGCGGTAAGTGAGAGCCGGGATCGTTCCGGTAAAGCATAGGGCAAGCGGGCCAAGGTACTCAAAAAGGTACGGCACAAAGCCACGTATTCTTTTGGGTTATTCGTACGCGCCGCGTAGACAAACTCTTCCCCGCCATACCGGGCCAGAATGGCTGTGCCATCTACGTCCTTCATCAAGACAGATTGGGCGATATCCGTCACGTGGCAAAGCACGGCATCCCCAGTTAAGTGCCCGTAGTGATCGTTGACCCGCTTAAAATTGTCC
>JAKADI010000226.1 GCA_021820675.1 Bacillota bacterium
AACTTTGCCCTTGCCGAGTACCCCGGTTAAAAGCAGCCGGGCAAACATAGCCTATAATCGCCAACCCGTCTTGTTCGTATCGAACCGGTAACAAACTGTCTTGAATGTCAGATCCGAACAATTGGCAAACTACCTCGCTCACTTGCCCACTTCCCGAAGTGTGCCATAGAACTCTTTCGGCATGACCTAAGGTCATGGCCACGTCCGCATAGCCAATGGCATAATGTTGCATCAACAGTTGAATGGCTCCGAGTTCGGCATGGTCTGATTTGAGTCGCTTCCACCGGGCCGGAACATTGAAAAATATGTCCTCAACACGGATTATCGTCCCCTCCGCCATCGGAGCCGGCTGCAACTCGCCAACATGCCCGCCGTCGATTCTCAACTGGAATCCATAAGGCTCGCCCCGGGGGCGTGATAGTAAATGGGTTCGGCTTACGGCAGATATCGCCGCAAGTGCCTCTCCGCGAAACCCCAATGCCGTCGACTGTGCCAGATCATCCAGTGCGACAATTTTAGAGGTGGCATGCCGCCTGACCGACAACCGTAAGTCGTCAGGGTCCATGCCGATACCATCGTCCTGAACAACAATCTGGCGTTTTCCTCCATCCTCAACGTGTACCTCCAGATGTTGTGCCTGGGCATCGAGGCTATTTTCCACCAATTCCTTGACCACCGAGGCAGGGCGCTCAACCACCTCGCCGGCCGCAATTTGGTCGGCTACCAAAGGATCTAAGATATGTATCCGGCTCATCCTCCACTCCTCTCATTCCGACCGGATCGTTCCAGACGGTCCTGCCAATCTTGCAGCCAATCCCACGCTTCACGAGGGGACAGTTCATCCAAGTCTGTCTGTTTAATCGCATCAAGCAATTCCTGACCTAGGGGATCTGGCCTAAACCACGTGACTTGCTGGATATTCTGTGTGAACTCCTGCGTCTTTTGTTCCCAAGTTGTGAGCAAATGCCGTGCTCGGGTCAACAAGGCCTTAGGAAACCCGGCTAGCTCCGCCACCTCGACCCCATAAGAACGTGAAGCGGCGCCTGCAACGACCCGGTGGGTAAAAACTAATTGCCTGGTTATGGCATCATGAATCACTTCCACGGTGAAATTGATCATACGCGGGTGGGTACCGGCTAGCTGGGTGAGTTCGTGATAATGCGTGGCAAACAGGGTCAAAGGGGACGATTCCGCTCCCAATCGCTCCAGTACGGCCTGGGCTATCGCCATTCCATCGAAGGTTGAAGTTCCCCGACCTAATTCATCTAAAACGACGAGGCTATTACGATCACTTTGCCGGAGAATCCAAGCCATTTCCTCCATTTCGACCATAAATGTGCTTTGGCCCCGATAGATATCGTCATCAGCCCCGATGCGAGCGTAAACCCCTGAAAAGATGGGCAGTTTCAGGGACTCGCAAGCAACGGGTGCTCCAATATGCGCCAAGATTATATTGAGGGCTAACGCCCGCATAAAAGTTGACTTACCGCCCATGTTGGGCCCGGTAATTAACACCACGCGAAATTCTTCCTCTAACGCGATGTCAGAGGGAACAAACTGCGGGGTAAGCGTTTCAAGAACGGGATGGCGCAACCCCGCGACCTGGAGATCCCGGTGGAATTCGTCCTGCCAACTCGGAAAACTATACGAACGCACCACCGCTGTCTCAGATAAGGCCGTATAGACATCCAATTCCGCTAACCATTGAGCCACCTGATTGATAGGTTCGGCGTGCTCTTGGACTAATTTGATCAGCAACGTGGCATGCTCATATTCCAGGGATTTGACTCTATCTAAGGCTTCCAAAATTTCTTGCTCCAGCGTCAAGAGAGCATCGCTCGTGTACCGTTCGCCATTGGCCATTGTCTGCCGTCGTCGCCAGTCGTCTGGTACCTTATGTGCTTGTCCGCGACTGACTTCCAAATAATAGCCAAAGGTCCGGTGGTACCCCACTTTTAACGCCTTAATACCGGAACGTTCCTTTTCGCGTTGCTCCAGTTGGGCCAAGGCTTCCCGTTGATCATCGATGAGAGCTCGTAACCGATCGATTTCAGGATCGATGCCTTCTTGGATAAGGTTTCCCTCATTCCATTTGGTAGGCACGTCCTCTTTGAGTACACGCAAACGATTCTCTACGTCGTGGATAATCGCGATGGGTGGGAAACTAGGCAGAATATCTTCCTGCAAGGCTTTCACCATACTATGGACTTCGAGCGCTATTCTTAGCGCCTTGGCAATGCCCATTAAATCCTTAGGAGTAGCCATCCCTAAAGCAACACGCGAAACCTTTTTGGACAGATCACCCAGTGTTTGAAAGCGCTGTCGAATTCGTTGGCGCAAACTCAGATGGCTGATAAAGAGTTGGATGGCCTCCTGGCGGCATAAAATGGATTCCCGAGACGTTAGGGGTCGTTCCAACCATGATGATAACAATCGCGCACCCATAGGTGTACGTGTGTCATTGACGACCGAGAACAGGCTGGGTCCTTTATCCGAAATCACGTTCAGTTGATTTAAAGTCCGAGTATTGACGGCCATCTGTTCGCTCGGGTGATACCATAAAATGTTGGTGAGATGCACCGGCTCCCGGTGTTCGAGTTCCGTTAAGTAGCGCCACAACACGAATATTGCTGATTGCGCCGCGGGCCGGTCCACCAGGTCAAAAGTACGCAATCCTGAGGTCCCCCATTTTTTGGCAAGAGACTGCTCAAGGTCCCGGGGAGATAACAACTTATCAAACCAGGTCTCAGTCGGTATCATTTTTCCCGGCAGCTCACGGTGTGCCTCCCAATTTGTCAGATATTCCTGGGGATGCCACCGCTCCCATTCTTCTTGAATGCTTTGCTCCATATGGCTATTGACATGTTGTTCAGTGAAAAAAATCGACCCCGTAGCCAATTCGGCCACTGCCACTGCCCACATCCGCTTCGTCACAAACAACACTGCAAGCCGGGAAACACGCCCATCGGAATCGTCTATGAACGTGCCCGGTGACACCACGCGAACGATTTCCCGTTCTACCAAACCTTGAGTCAATCGAGGATCTTCCATTTGCTCGGCTATGGCTATCGTATGCCCTTGCTCAACAAGTTTACGTAAATATTGATCGACCGCATGATGCGGAACGCCGCACATCGGCGTCACTTTATCCCGAGTCGTTAATTGCACATCCAAAATGGGTGCGGCGACTTCCGCATCCGTGCCGAACAGCTCATAAAAGTCTCCAAGACGAAAAAACAATAAGGCGCCCGGGTGTTTTTCTTTAAGTCGGTGGTATTGTTCTTGCATCGGCGTAAGCTTTGCTCTCACGCCTAGGCACCTCCCCTTAATGAAATGTTCCGTCCAAGTGTGCAGGCGAGCCATATTCCATGAATATAGCCATAGGGCGTATATGTCACCAAGGGCCAGTGATAATACTGCATAATATCATAAAGGACTTGAAGCCCTTGGGGGAAAATCCTGCGTCTAACCGGGTCCATGAAGTCCAACAGAGTCGGATTAGCCTGTACGGCCTCCTTCAACTGCCCAATGTCTGTTTGCAGCAGCTGCCGGTTCCCGATCAAGATCGACAGTGCATGTGCCGTGCCTCCCACGACATACGGCGCGGTAGCGTAAATTCCCTCAGGCCAGTCATACACCGTCTGTTGGGTAGCGGCTCCGACCGGCAGACTCACAATTTGGTCGGCTGAGGCAAATTCGGTACTCCCTCCCCCGATATCAATCACCCAATCCATTAGTCCTTCGCTGGCTTTCACGGCGAACCAAGTCAAATGACCTTCCAACTCCCCATCCACTGCCCAATGTGGCCAGCCCCATCGCTTGATTACCGCATGCAAGGGAGGGCACTGACGCACAGCTTCGCCTCCCGCCGCTAGACGTCTAGAACACCCATGGTTATCAGCAAATCGCGTAAAGTCGGCAAGCACGTCATTCAGCCGCTTCGGGGCGTCGGAGTCAAAAAGATTAACCACGCGTTGTTGGTATAAAAGAGGGGCCGACAGTTCATTAGCAACCAGTAAGGCCGTAGTCGTCGACCCGATTTTTAATATCGCGACAGCACTCATGCTTTCTCCTTTTATTAGGATAGATTGCTCGGATATCGTGAATGTGTCAGTATTATAACAAATTCTTCATTAAAGGCAGGCGTCAGAATGACGGGGGAACAACGGCGGTCGTGGCTTAAGGAACACTTAAAAGGCACAACACCCATTGCAGGTCATGAATTGGCCGCGTTACTCAAGGTGAGTCGGCAAGTCATCGTGCAAGATATTGCCCTGCTTCGCGCAGAAGGACTTCCCATCATCGCCACGCCGCGTGGATATTTGTTTTGGGAGAAGCCAACCGGGAGCATCCGTACAGTCGTGGCGGTGAAACATCCGTCGGATCCTCCAGTGGTCCGGGACGAACTCACGACGATGGTCAAAAGCGGGGTCAGCGTGATCAACGTCATTGTCGCGCATCCATTATATGGCGAATTAGTCGGCAATTTAAATCTTAACAGTGAAGACGATGTCGATCGTTTTTTGCAGAATATGCTAGCGTTAGAAGCGAGTTTACTTTCGGAACTAACCGACGGCGTACACCTTCACACCATTGAAGGTATCCCCGACACTATCGACCGTGCGAAATTAAGTCTCGCGCAAAAGGGATTTTTATTGCAAGCGACCTAATCTCTTGGTTACAATA
>JAKADI010000227.1 GCA_021820675.1 Bacillota bacterium
CGAACCACTGATCCAGAAATTCGTTGAAAGTAAGATTTGGGGAAGAGCTGTGGATAAAGCTGTGGGGATCTTTTTGAGCTGTGGCTCGCTCTTGGTCCAGCCACGCCTGAGCCGCTGCCTTCGTGTCAAATGTGCGATTCACCGTCATCCGCTTTTGGGCCCGTGGATCCCATACTTGGAGCCATGCCTGCCAGCGATGCGGCACTTTCTTGTGATCGCGTGTAATTTCCGCAGGTGTCTTACCATCTGTGCAAAGCAATTCTCGATATTCGGGCGCCCGGCTATAACGGATTCGGACCCCGCCGCTGGGCCGGTGATTTTGAATGTGTGCCATAGTTATTGATTCGCCATGCGTTCCGTGGATTCCTCTCTGTGTGTTAATAAAGTTACGGGTTCAGGCTGATAGCGTCTTTTCCTTAATCTGTCATTCATTAGAACGGCAATGTCGTTTGGCTCGCCTTAGGCTGTTTCGATTGCCGCGGCGCTTTCTTAAAGGTTGCAATGCCATAATGGGGGTACTCCAACCGTTGACGGCCTGTCAGTAGACCTTCAATCGACAGCACTTGAATTTTGGCAAACTGCGTATTAAGTAATTCTGGGCTGTAAAACCCGGCGGCTAGCGCTTCATTGAGCATCGGTTTGGTTGGAAGCTCTAAGGTGATAAAGGCTCCGATAGCGGCCTTTTCCCGGTCTATGGTTCCCTTGAGGTCACGGATCATACCGACATTGACATGCCCACTCTTGACTTGAATGATAATTTTTTTTGAAACATTCGTATTGTCCTCAAAAAAATTGATGTAGCCATCGATTCCCCCGTCTGCTCCTTTCTTTTTGTCTTGAGCAGGTCTAGCGTCCACCAGACCCAACGCCCAAAACTGAAACTGATAACGGTCTTCCAACGCTAATGCCTTGGCTCCTTCTAAATCCTTTGGATCCCCAATGACCTCGTATGATGCGAGGTCTGAGCCAAAGGCCTGCTGTAGTCGATGGCGCATGAGGGAAATCGCTAAATGAGTAATATCAATCCCAATCCATCGACGATGTAGTCGTTCCGCCACCGAGATGGCCGTACCACACCCGCAAAATGGGTCTAATATTACGTCTCCGGCGTTACTACTCGCTTGAATGATACGTTCAAGGAGAGCTTCGGGTTTTTGGGTGGGATAACCTAAACGTTCCTGTGCTTGGGAATTTATCGGTGGGATATCTGTCCAGACGGATGTTATCGGCGATCCCGGCATTTCATCCAAATACCGCTTATATCGCGGCATACCATTTTTCGTGTAGACCAACCTGCCCGCTTGATCTAGTTGTTGCATCTTTTCTCGGGTCCATCGCCACACTCTAAGATGGCCATGCCATTCATAGGTGAGATTCGGACGGTCTGGATTGGGATTGAGACAGTTATCTAACTGGAATCTCCGCCCCGTTTCCGGTTCGACCTGGTTATAGTGGGAATGAACATAACTCTCTTTGTACGGGGTGTATAGCGGGTTCCATGTAACGACATCGGATTTCCCGTAAGCCAACAACACGTCATGAGCGGAGGCGAATCGTGTAAAAGCGTGGCCTTTCGGTGCAGAGCGCTGCCAAATAATTTCATTCCGAAAATTGGCGGCTCCAAAGATTGCGTCCAGAATCATTTTCAAATAATGGCTGGCCGTGGGATCACAATGGAGGTAAAGCGTGCCGGTAGGCTTCAACACACGATGCAATTCAACTAACCGTTGAGCCATCATCGTCAGGTAGGCCATCATGTCGGATTGTCCAAAGAAGGTTCGCAGGGCTTCAATGAGTTTGCTAAGACGCTCGGGACTGTCGGTCATGAGCGCATGGTAAGCGTGTTCAGACTCTTCACCCCAATGCCATGTGTCTTCAAACGCGGTAATCTGCGCGGCTGATTGTTCCCCACCG
Source organism: Bacillota bacterium (assembly GCA_021820675.1). GTDB lineage: Bacteria > Bacillota > Sulfobacillia > Sulfobacillales > Sulfobacillaceae > Sulfobacillus. Next base: position 1,915 of record JAKADI010000227.1, read on the forward strand.
TGCTCTGTGAATAGTACATTATAGTTTGCGCGCGAATTGAATGGAGGATCCAGATAAATGAGATCCACAGATTCATCCAGCACGTGTTCTCGCAAGATATACAGATTGTCTCCGAAGTAGAGCTGGTTTTTCCATTCCGCCATGACCGATCCGCGGCTCCTTTTATGTTACGTCGATTGATGACGTTATTGTACCGTACTATGGGAAAATCTGGGGTATAATTACGTAAGGATTAGACGGTGCTACGAAAGAGTGGGGGGAACACACTACGGACTGGTCAGAACAATCGAACCCATGGTTTGTACTAAATAAGACGACGATGCAAGCGTTGCAAAATTTTGAGCCTATCCTTAGGCGAATGCCTGACGCTAACGATGAAAAACAGTGGAACTTTCTTCTTACGGCATGGAGTGCTTATGCTAAAAGCATCCATGCAATGACTGGAGTAAATAGATATAACTCATGGACAAACATTCCAATAAAGCGACTATCCGAGGAGAGATATAAGCATGTCGCGTTGTGGGGTACACTTGACGGCATCACCATGTCCATGCATTCAGCGTTGGACAACCTTGCCCACGCGGGCTTTTTACTGAAAAATCCCGATCCCTCAAAAGGCTACAGCCCTCCTTCATTTTTGGATCTATTTGATAAGAGTGGAACGTTAAAGAGAAAGGTTGCCACGTGGGGAGTTTCATCTGATTTAGCGGTCTCACTACAACAATTATATCGTAGTGGTGGCGAGAGAATAGCGCACGATAACAATCGTTCAAAGCATAGACGTAGCTTTATACCTCGACAAGATATCCCGAAAGAAATGCTGAGTCTACCATTCTACGCCCCGCTTATAGCGCAACCGGATTCAAAGGTGTTATCAGATTGGGCAGAAGATGTAAAAACGACCTTGGAACGCACCTTACCTATATTTTGGGAGTCACTAAGCCAGTTAACACAAGAATGGAAACCTTAAACAAGTAATCTATGTATCACAAAGACATCCTTCTGGTACAGACGAATGATCCCGGTGCTGTGATGCCCGGCAAGGGTTTCCGGGCCGGGATTTTGGAGACCTTTTTGATATAGTCGGGACCGACAGCAAAACGACGGAATGGGATGAAACTAGGAGATGCGGGCGGTTACATAGACGCACCATTCAGTTATCTTATCTTCTAGCAAAGCCTGTCAGATAAGCTCTTTGCCCGCTCACTGGAGGGTGCTTAGAACCGGTAGGATCAATAATAAAGGGAGTAATGTCGGCGTACATATTAACTTTGTGTGTGGTAATCCCATTCCCGTAGACATTTTTGCCAATGTGCCCATAACGGAGAAAGGAAGTAAATTATGGGCTCGTCCCCTATAGCATGGACACCAGTGGTAATTTGGTCCGTCATCGGTATCGGTGCTGCGTATTTGAGCGTGGGTCATTTGATGCGTTGGTCGACCGATAATACCATATCGAGACTACTTGGAATTGTGATGGGATTACTTTGTATTGCAGCCGTTATCCATGTCGGTGTCGACGTAGGATGGTGGTCGTTCATTTACAAACCCGGCAAATAAGCAATACTAACCACGTTGTGCACAAAATGCGAGGTAGTTCTCAATGGCTTCCTGAAAAGCTCGGTAAAGTTCTTCGACGGATTGTCCTGGAAAGGTAATGACATCTCGGGTATTCAACACCTCCCCGTAAAAGAGATCGCTGTCGTCATCAAACGCGAGCTGTGCAAAATAACCTTTATACTGCATCATCTGGTATCACCCCGGCTTCTGCGAGAAATCGTCTCATGGATTTGATGGCTGCCATATCTATTTCGGGGCGAGGATGTGGTCGATAGCTTTCAACGTCATCTGCTACCGAATGTCTCACTCAAAATTGATACCGCCTGAAAGCAGCGCGGGGATGCCCTCCTCGCAACTCCGCTAAAGCCGCCTGAAAATTTTTTTATGGCCTCTTCGGGACTATTCCCGATAGCCGAACAGCGGATCTCCACAGCTGAGGCCATCCATTGATACGGGCCGACTTGCGCAAGTATCATGGAACATTCCTGCATTGATCTGGGCCTCCTTTCCGGTCAATTTACATCAAAAATCACAGTAATTTACTGTGGATTTTGATGTAAAAATTCGCAATCTGTTCACTCGGTAGGTATCTTCTCCGCGCACACTCACTTAGCGTTTTCCTACCCGAGTTTGTAATGGGATCTGCTCCCAGTATACAATATAGGGTAGAGAATGAGTAAGGGAGCCCCCTGATGACCACAGCACGAATTTGCGAGAAAGGCCATGTGGTGCTGAACCAAGATACATTTTGTACGCAGTGCGGGGCGCTCGTGCTCAGTGGCTGCCCACTGTGCGGCCATCCCTTCCCGGATTACCGCTGGGCGATGTTTAATATTCCCCAATTCTGCGGAGGCTGTGGACAACCATTACCCTGGCATAAATGAGCTTTCTCAACGCTCTATTTTTTTCGAAGTTCTACGCGGTCATCATAAAGCTCCGAGCGCGTCCATGTCCGCGATGCATTCCTTACGGGATTCGATGCCCACCGTGCGATCATGGATTCCCATAGAGCGTCAGCTTCTTGCTCTGATACCAAGGGTCCGTCCGCCACTTCTCGAACTAATACGCCCTCTGACTTTTCGGCTATGTGCAAAATGTGGTTGGATTTCCCCGTTTCTTGGCTCAATCTTCCGTTCTCAGAACGACCGGCCAAGGTTGGAATATGCGGTTCGTATTGACGCCATGTTTCC
>JAKADI010000228.1 GCA_021820675.1 Bacillota bacterium
CCTTTTTCAGGCCTTTATTAATCAATGGTCTTCCCCCTAAAAATAAAGTGAGTACTATGGCAACTAGGAAAAATAGGTGGAGCCAATTGGTATAATACAATACACCAACTGTGAATAATTTATTTCTACGTAACTCTCAAAAATCCTGCCTAGTCAGAAGTTTTGTTTGCATCGCACAATATCTGTTTTACCCCGACTTTTTGATTCACACTCTCACTTTCCCTCCTGATGACCCAAACTCCCATTGTCCAGTTGTCCTCTCCTGCCAATGATATCCATCTGACACCAGCGGCGGACGCAACTGGTCCCCATCCGTCTTACGCTTTTTGCGAATCGCAAAAGCCTTTCTGGAGCCACCACACCCTCGTGTCTTCGAACGGCAGACGTGAGGCATGTCCGCGGTCGTGACAAGACGTGTTAAAGTGATAGTGAGTTCTGTGTGTTTAAAGGTCCGAAAGTCCATCGAAAACCATTATCCTACGACGCAGGAGAAGGAGAAATCCTGGGCCATGAAGCACAGGCGAACGCACCACGGCTTAATTGCTCGTTGTATCAACGGCCAATCCCGAACCGAAGTTCAGCGCACAACGTGTTTAATCAAACCCGTGCATGAGTAAACCGACACGGTAACAGACATGAACGTTTAAAAACACGATTCGGAAACCGGGCAGAGCCCCACATTTTCATCCAAACGGTTGTCAGTTGTTTGACCAGGTGCTATATCAAGGGCAGGAGTGTTTTATCGTTGATAAAAAGGCGCAACCAAAATTTACGCCAGCGCGAGCTATAAGAATCGCCATATACTTCCGAAATCCTCGACATGGCTTATGGAGAGAATTCAAAACAAAGGGGGCGAAGGCGCATTCCTCTCCGCCTAAAGAGGCCGGAGTTCTCCTGCGCCAAATGACCATGACCCACGTTGATTTGTCTGACTCGGCTCTTATCGTAGTGGATTTTCAAAACGATTTCTGCCCTGGAGGCGCCTTAGCCGTGCCCCACGGCGATCACATTTATCCCGTCGTGCAAAATCTGATTGATCGTTTCCACAACGCCGGATGCCTTACCGTGTTCACACGCGACTACCATCCCCCTCATCATATCTCCTTTGTCTCCCAAGGAGGCCCGTGGCCTCCCCATTGTGTTCAAGGGACTCCGGGATTCGAATTTTTTCCCCAACTAAAAATTCCGCCTGACGCGAGTCACTTTTTCAAAGGATTTCAGGAACATGTCGATGCCTATAGCGGCTTCGAGGGGCATCTGGTGGCAGACGGACACATTACCCAGTTGAGTTTGGCTCCCTGGCTGCGGCAGCACGACATTCAAACCGTATATATTGCGGGATTGGCGACAGACTATTGCGTCCGGGCTACCACACTGGATGCCATCCAAGCTAACTTTGAGACAATAGTGGTCATTAACGCGATCAAAGGTGTCAATGTGCATCCCCGCGATAGTGAAAATGCCCTGGACGAGATGAAAACCCAAGGAGCCCACTTCATCGAATGGGCAGAAGACGATGGTTGAAAGGCCAGCCATTCTCGCCATCGATTTTCAAGAGGCCATTGCCAGACCGTCTTCCCCCAAAGATCCCCGTCACCGGATCCTAGCCGCCAGTCAAGCCATTATACGCCAGGCCCGACTGGCGTCCATTCCGGTGATCTTGACCCAAACGATCCGTCACCCCGATCAAAAAGGGGTCGTCACTCCGAAAACGGACCGGGACAAACGGTTGCCGCCCTATCGCGATTTAGGGGGTATTTTGCCCGAATTGGGACCATTAACACAGGATATCGTGATACCGAAATATCAGTGGAGTTCCTTTTATGCAACCGCACTCGAAATGTTTTTAGACCGTCTTGAGATCAGCACCTTAATGTTAATGGGTATCGCGACCAATCTGGCAGTGGAAAGTACCGCTCGGGATGCTTATGATAGAAATTATCATTGTATTGCTATTGCCGATGCAATGATGGGGACGACGCCCGAAGAACATCGTTTTAGTCTAACGTATGTGTATCCCCGGATCAGCCGGGTCATGACATCAACCGCGGCCATCGCATGGCTAGTGGCAAAGCACTAAGATCAGATGGCTATAGGCATTCGTTCACCACGATAGCCACTATAGAAAGGAGAAGCGGGAATGGGGGCAGGCCGAACCATCGCTCTCCGGCCTGAAGGCCGAGATTTCCCGCATAATCGGATGAAACCGCGTTGTTTGACAATACTATTGATCCCATCGGTCGCCATCGCCATCTTGGCCACAGCCGGGGCACGCTCGTGGTGGCAATGGGCTGTGGCCATCATGGGGATTGCGCTCCCTTGGACATTATTCCTCATGAAGTCGAGGACAAGACCCTCCGTTCTATTACAGGACAGCTCCGCTTCCGCCCTTGATGCGACGGAGACAACGTTTCAAATCGGGCACGCCGCGTTGCCCCATTTGCGCCAAGGATTAAACCGCGAAACGGCTCAATATATCGCCAATATCATTCAACGCACGGTGGGCGTTGAGGCGGTGGCCATCACCGACACCCATATCGTTTTGGGTTGGGCGGGCAAAAAATGTCCGCAGCACGATCCCGGCACCGTGCTTTCGGCCACTACGCAAGAAGTCATGCGGGACAAAGTCCAGCGGATATTGAAAACAGAAGAGCTCCAAGGCGCGTACGACGAGTGCCAATTAGGCGTTGTCGTCATAACGCCTTTAATTTCGCATAATCAAAGCGTAGGGTCGCTAAAGCTGTATGTGGCCGAGCAAAGTATGCTCCCTAAACGGGTGGGACGACTGGCTGAGGGGATTGCCCAACTGCTCTCTATTTTACTGGAGGTGGCCGAGGTTGATCGCCAAAGGAGCCTTGCCGCCGCAGCGCGACTAGAGGCGCTGCAGGCGCAAATTCGCCCGCATTTTTTGTTTAATGTCCTGAATACCATCATCTCCTTTTCGCGCACGGATCCTGACAAAGCGAGGGACTTACTGATCCAATTGGCCTCATTCTTCCGCCGTTCACTATCTCACAAAGGGTCTACGGTCTTGTTAAAGGACGAAATCGACTATGTTCAGACCTACCTCAATCTTGAGAAGGCACGGTATGGAGATAAGTTGCGATACCGATTACGCATACAGCCAGAATCTTTGCAACGTTCTGTCCCCATCTTGATTATTCAACCCCTGGTTGAAAATGCCGTCATTCACGGTATCGCAGCCAAAGAGGGATCCGGCATGGTCAGCGTCAGTATTCGCAACCATGGTACGGATACCATTATTTACATTTCGGACAATGGATGCGGGATTGCTAAATCGCAACAGCGCGAAATCTTTCAGATGGGCGAGGGGCAAGGCATGGGGCTCGGCTTATCCAACGTCTCGGAGAGGTTAGTCGGACTCTATGGCAGCAAATATGGCTTACGCCTTCGTTCGGAGGAAGGCAAAGGGACGACGGTGCGTCTCGTTATCCCTGCTACTATTCCACAAGAGATGCCACAAAGGGAGAGAGCGTGGACAGTTTTTAGCCGGGCACGTGCGTAAAACTAATTTTTCACCCATAGATGGAGGCTATTTCTGATCATGCTAAAAGCACTCATTGTTGAAGACGAATATCCTGCGCGCCAGGAACTCCGCTATTTACTGGAACCCTATCACGAGGTCATCGAAGTGATTGGCGAGGCACAAACCGCAAAAGAAGCCCTGTCCTTAATCCAGGCCCTGGATTATGACGTGGTATTTTTAGACGTTCAGATGCCAGGAATGTCCGGTGTGGAAATTGCCCGGTTACTCAAAGAAGATCATCCCCACCTAAAAATTGTGTTCGTGTCGGCTCATGAACAATATGCGGTTGATGCGTTTGCAATCCAAGTTATTGATTATTTGCTAAAACCGGTGTCGAGCGAGCGAATTGCCGAAACGATCAGACGAATCACCCAGGCCGAATCACCCGACCATGCAAAATCCGCCATCGAACCCCTCACATGGGTCCCGTGTGAATTGAATGGGCACACCATCCCGGTTAACGTCCACGACATCATGTTTATTATGGCCGAACATGAAATCATTTACATTTATACGCATCACGACCGGTATCCCACACGGTTTACCCTACAAGAATTACAAGAGCGGTTGCCGCCGGAAACCTTTTTACGGACGCACCGCAGTTTTATCGCCAATATGCACCAGGTTAAAGAAATTATGCCCTACTTCAACGGCACTTACCTGCTCAAAATGAAAGACAAACAAGGGAGCGAAGTGGTGGTGAGCCGATCCAACGTCAAAAAAGTTAAGGAATTATTTAACATCAACTGACACCTTCCGGCTCATCATGCCAGTGACTCGAGCCATCTGCCCACCGCTCCTTTTTCCAGATGGGAACCTGTTGTTTCACCCTGTCGATGCCGGCTTTTGCTGCGGCAAAAGCCGCGTCACGGTGGGAAGCCGACACCGCCACTAAAACGCTCACTGCGCCGATAGGCAATTCACCGATCCGGTGAATTATGACCACATGATGGACAGGGTATTCATTTTTTAAATCCCGGCCGATCATCTCAATTTGTGATTGCGCCATAGGCGAATAGGCGTCGTAATAGATCCCTAACGATTCACGGCCTTCAAACTCGTTGCGTACCGTCCCCAAAAAGAGAGCTTGGGCTCCCGCCCTGGGGTCT
>JAKADI010000229.1 GCA_021820675.1 Bacillota bacterium
TCCGATCTTGCCGTTGCAAAGATTCGGTGAAGTGGGACAGCGTGGCCGCGTCAAGTCGTGTTAAAATGCGCATTGACTTCGGTGTCGTAAGAACATGCCCATACATGTCGTATACGCTTAATCCCCAGGGATCACGGGACTTATGCAGTGCCCACACATACGCGTTTAACCCATCACGCCGCGCGGTAAAGGCGCGGTGGACAGGCGCTGCTTGGACATCTTGGGCGCTGCGAATGTGTTGAAGACTTTCCTCTAGTTGTCTGGCAATGGCCTGTTTAGACCTTTCGGCACCTTCTAAATCTAAAGCCAAATGGTCAAGACCCGCCTCATGAAGGCGGCCCAATACGACATCCAAAGCCGCCCGCTTTTCCGCCACAAACAACACGGATTTTCCCCGTGCGGCGCACTCGGCGAGAAGATTGGCGATGGTTTGGCTCTTGCCAGTCCCCGGGGGACCCGAAACAACCCCCGTGCGACCCTTTAACACGTTCCAGATCACTCGAAGCTGGCTTGAATCGGCATCTAGGACCGTGTAATCATCATCTGGCGGCCGGTCCACCGTCTCTTTATCCGGCTCTTCTAGGACAGGTGGCAACAGCGCTTGCCGCGCCTCTTCATCGCCGGCCAAAGCTGCCACCACATCGTTTTCCACCAGCACATCTCCGAGTGCCGTCAAGTCGTTCACCATAGCCAGTTTTTGAAAGGAGAAGTTTCCGACCAAAACCGCTTCTTCAGCCTGAAACCCTTCGACAAACCGAGTTTTTTCACCTACTGCGGCTAGACCCTGAGCCAAATTGCGGGGAAGTTCGATATCCTCGTCATCGCCGCTCCCCATGGCCATTCCAAACTGTTGTTCTAACACATAGCTCAGCAGGGGATTGAGTGTGACATCGCCACTTTTCTTTAGCGTGACACGCGTGCTATCGGTGCCGGCTATTTCAATATCCACGGGTACCAACCAGATGGGCGCAGCGGGTGGGCGCCCATGATCCGGTGTGTGCCAGGTGGCCATTCCTAGCGCAAGATATAACGTCTGGATGCCTTTTTCCTCCCGGTTTGCCCGTGCCTGATCCCGAATGGCGCGAAGTTTGCCCAATACGACGCCAGGATCGGATCCGCCGAACAGGAGAAAATCGCGCCCCAATGGGCTCCCATCATGCAGAAATGCCATCAGAGGTTCGGAAGTGAAAGCTTCAGGAGGAATCCGGAGGCTGCCTGTCTTCAGGTCGCGGAAGTAAAGTAAATTGTTTCGACGGCCTAGATCAAATAGCTGTTGCTTCCACCGTTCCCGCGCTTGGTTGACGCGGGTCATTCGGGATTCATTGAATTGCTTGTTCACTATGTTCACGCTGACCTTTCACCATGAATTGCTCTAAGGATATAGTACAGTTTTTTGTTACAGAGGCTAGGTCTTTTCGGTGACGCTAAAGTTTTAGTTAAGTCATGCCAGGCGAAGTTTATCCCACCATGTCCTTACAGACCCGTTCATTATAGGGGGGCGGAAAGCAGATTGTTGGGATTTGCATCATTATGAGCTTGACATGGCAGTGAATATTGGAGATGCTATAAGTAGTTGGCGATGCATTGGAGGCTATATATAGTGAAAGAGGGACCGGGTGATCGCTTGGTTGCCACCATTTTGGCTGCCTTAGAACACGAACCAGCTCATGGATATTTGATTGCCCGCCGTATTGAACAGTGGTCGAACGGTGCGTGGAAATTGCGGGAAGGATCGCTTTATCCGGTATTGCACGACCTAGAGACCGAAGGATTGTTGAGCGTCTATTTCGAGCGTCAAGGCCACCGTCCGCGAAGAGTCTATTCCCTAACCCCTTTGGGCCATGAGCGTCTTGCGTGGGAACGCCGACACTGGCAAGAGCAGACGAAAATTTTGGAACACATTCTGTGGAGGGAGCGGACAACCGAATGAAGGAGACGACAGAAGATCAGCGGCAACTGGAATTAGCGGCATGGGTAGAAGATGCCACCTCTGTCATTTTGTCCAACGCCGAGGCGCGAATAGTACGGGCCGAACTCATTAATCATTATCAAGAAAGCCGCATGGCATTGGAAACTGATGGATGGCCAGTACCCGAAGCTCATCAAGAGGCGTTGAGGCGTCTTGGGATGACCGGTGATGTCAAGCGGACTTGGATCCAACGGGTCGGACTTCAGGAATCGTTGCCCTGGACATTAGCATTTTTGGCGCTCATGCTCCAACTGGGCGCAATTGCCGGATGGCGCGTGGGAATTTACCTGTCGTGGGGCGTCGCCGCATCCGCTGTTATTCTTGGAGGCCGTCGTCTGTGGCGAACGGGCGCCGCGATGGCTTATTTCTGGGGCGCACAGTACTCCAAGTTCCCCATAGCTTTGGTCGTAGTTGGAAGCATCGTGGGATTTGCTATAGGTTTTGAACCTATCTGGGCCGGGGAGCCTATCTGGGCTGGCCATACACTGGATCTGATGTTGCCGAGGTGGACAATACTGGTTACGATCATCACTTTAGTCACGGTGACATGGATGACGTGGCATAGCGTGTATCGGTCTAAGGCTAGCTGGAGGGCGGCTAGTGAACAAGTTAGTGGAGCGGTGGCGTTGGGTTTGGTATTGGGTAGCGCCATGGGATTTACGGCAACCTGGCAATGGCTATTGCATAACTTCATTCCTGCTAAGCCCGGCCATATTGGGTATCTCCCCCATTGGCCGTGGCAGGCGGTCTCATATTCCTTAAGCAATCACATGATCCCGGCGATTGTGATTTTGGTCATCTGGGTTATGGGCGTGGCTACACTAGCGGGAAAAGTCCGCACACGTCGTGATAATGAGGAAAGGATCGTGGCTCTCGAAACGTCCGAGTAGTGGTGTTTCGAAATGACTCTCAGCCACTGCGATGAACACAAAGAACACCAGCCGGCGTGGAATTGTCCGCTATACTCTGCCACCAGGTTTAGATTGGTGTGAAACGAATTTGTAATCTGGTGGGCACTTTGAACAGGTCTAGCACCGAAGAAATCTGGCGTGAGACGCGCGGCCGATTTTATAAAAATGAGACGAAATGTGATGTGGCTTCCTAACCATTAATGCTATCATGTATAACATGATAGCTGAAGAGGATGGCGGCATGGACCAACTCCGCCGAGGTGTGGCGGAATATTGTGTATTGGCCGTGCTCAAAGGTGATGAGCACTATGGGTTTGATTTAGCGCGCAAACTCGCTGAGCTGAGAATTGTCGCGAGTGAAGGCACTATCTATCCGTTACTTGCGCGCCTTCGGCGTGAGGGCCTGGTGTCGACCCAGTGGCGTGAGTCGGCACTTGGGCCACCCCGCCGTTATTATATTTTAACGACGGCGGGAGACCAGGTGTTGCAACAATTTCGCGAAAGGTGGCGAATTTTTCGCGAAATTGTGGATAGCCTTTTGGGCACCAAATAGTCAGCAATTAATGAATAAGAGAGGGCTCGTAAAACATGAAGCGGTTAACGGCAGATGACATGGTCAGAGAGTACCTAAAGCGCGTGCGTGCGGCTTTAGAAAGTTTGTCCGGATCAAGACGCGAAGAGATTGTTTTAGAGTTGGAACAGCATATCCGCGATGCGCGTCAAGGATTGAACCCGGACGATGAGGCGGGGATTGTTGGTATACTGGACCGCCTAGGCAGCCCTGGTGAGATTGCCCAGGCGTCCGGTGTCATACCCAGCTCTGGAAAGTTTGATATCTGGGTTCCCTGGGCCTTGCTTCTTGGTGGATTGGTATTTTTTGTGGGATGGTTGGTCGGCGTGGGCTTGTTATGGTCGTCTCAAACATGGTGTCTGCGCGATAAGGTGTTGGGCACGGTTATTTGGCCAGGCGGGCTGTTTTTGCCGTTATCAGTATTATTGGGTGTCGGGGGAGCGACTTCTTGCACGGTATCATCGTCGGGAGCTAGCCAATGTCACTCCTCAGGATTTGTCATGCCCTGGCCTCTGGGAATCATCATCCTCATTGTTGTGGTGGCAGCGCCTGTCACGGTCGCTGTGCATCTTGACCGGGTTCGCCGGCATCGCCTAGCCGCTTAACTCGTCAATGTTAGCCCTGGGACAACTCCACGCGCATGTCTTGGTTCAGAGTGAGCGTTCTGTGGAAAGAGCCGTCCGTGATGGTGCATTGCTCAGAGCGAATTCCCGGTTGTTTTTGAATTAATAATGAAGTCAAGGGAAGACCTTGGGGCAAACGGTAGGTAATCGTGATGCTTCCGCGCCTGGCGGGCTGCGAGTGCGAGGTGCGGCCGGGCAGAGAAATATGTCGGCCAAATACGGTTTTATTCACGGCGTGATTGTTATAAGCAAAGATGTGTCCATTGCCGTGGGTGATCGTGACCAACTGGGAGCCTAGAGGAACATAAACGCGCAAGTAGGATTGATAGGGGACGACAAGCCATCCGTTATCAAGAGCTGGGTTATACCAGGTAATTGTGTCTGACTGGATATAGCGAGACCCTTGCTTGCGGATGTTGATGGTGATGGTCTCGTGCATAAAAAAATTGTCTTTATGTCCGCCTAAATTCATGTCGACAATTTCCAGGTAATCTGCGGGTACGTTTTTGGTGATAAGGCCAGCCCAATTGTGGGATATGGCCAATTGTTCGGATTGCGAATTGTGAAACCATACCAACAGGT
>JAKADI010000230.1 GCA_021820675.1 Bacillota bacterium
GGAACGTAAAGCGCGCAGCGCCGTTGCCTGACCGATCTTTTCTTCATCAAACACACACTCTCACAGCCTTTGATTGGAGGAACGTACGGTCCACGGGGCCTGAAGAACGCCTGGCACTCCGTAATCGATGACCAATCCATACAAAAAGGCGGGGCCATAAGCCCCGCGTGCCAATCTGACCCAATTAAGCAGCCCTTAGGCCTGCTTAATCATCGTCATTGACCACGACGTCCAGCTTCCCCGTTTCGGGATCTACAATCAGACCGTGGATACGAACCGATGGCGGGACAAGCGGGTGCTCATGAATCATCCGAACGGTTTCGCGCACGCTCGCTTCAATCGACTCAATGCGCTGAAACCACGCCCGCAAATCGATTCCAGCTCGTTCGAGAGTGTCAATCGTCTGCGCAGTTATTCCATGTTCCATCATTTTGTGAAAGGTTGTATCGGGATCAATACTACTCATACCACAATCATAATGGCCAATAACACAAATTTCGTCAGCTCCTAACTCATGCACAGCAACCAAAATGCTCCGCATAGTGCTACCAAATGGATGCGACACCACGGCCCCTGCATTTTTAATGAATTTCGCATCCCCGTTACTCAAGTTCATAGCACGCGGCAACAAATCACTTAACCGGGTATCCATGCAAGACAACACTACGAGTTTCTTATTAGGAAACTTGGTGGTCCGATACGGCTCATAAGCGTGATTGGCAACAAATTCCTGATTGAAAGCCAGAATCTCTTGTAGCCGATTCACTCTCAACACACCTTTCACCAGTTTTGGGCACATCACAGCAAGCCGCAGCCTTGAACCGTGTCCCGTATTAGATACACTAAAGCGGCTACACTGATGTCATCGATACGGGATGAACAATTTGTTGATAGATCAACCGTTGATACCAGCGCCATAATAGATATTGACGGGTAGCCAGTTGGGTATGGGATTTAGTTATCAAAGCAAATCGTATTAAACGGCGCTCCAATACATAAATAATTTTACGAAAATTTCCTCGGTATTTCGTAGGCTTTCTCCTTTTGCTCAAATACACATGTGTTTTTCCATCAGCGTTGACATCTTTGATTATGCCACATTTCGACTTCAGTCGTCTCCCTTAATTGTTCGGCGGAAACCCGGAAATGCTGGATGAGGGTGTTGCGATAGTGGCAGCATCCGAATCATCGTGCCTATGGGAGCGTATAAAGCCTGAACAACATCTACCTCATTGGCGTTAAGACGTTCCGATTGTACCGTGACCTGATCGAAATACTCGGCAACGAGTTTGGTGGCTAAATCCTCAGGCGCAGCACCCCACAGGACATTTTCGATTTCTTGGAGAAGTTTGACTAACGAGAGACTAAACGTCACTAATCCTCCGCTACTCTCCTCGGTTTCCTGCGCCGGAATCCATAAAGCTTTTTGTACACAATACGTCTGCAACACCTCCAGGGCATCACCAAAGCGGTGCAAAGCGGTTAGTAGGCCCGAAGCCGCTTCGACATCAACGGACCGCCGGTCTCGCCGGCTGAGAACGTGATTGAGGGAGGATACAGCATTAGTTCGGGATAACTGAACTTGCAATCGGTAAAAAGCCATGTCTTCCTGAGTCAAGGCTCCCCCCTGACAACGCATGATGAGATAGTGGAATTCCAGACGATAGCTATGGACGAGGTCGCCAATAACTCGCAATACAGACGTTCGTTGCCATCTGGGCCACAACAAATATGCCATTAAAGCAAAGATAGTTCCTAATACAGTATCCAATAGCCGATCTCGCATGGTCGCCCCAGGGGGCAAATGATCAAAAAAGGACAGCAATACAACAATTTCTGCGGTAATAAATACGCTAAACAACGTGTAATTGTAAGCAATGACGGCATAAAGCGCAGCCGCAAAGACGACCACTAACAGCAGCGATAGCCCAGGCATATGAATCGGCAACGCAATCAATCCCGTTGCCAACACCACCCCACCCAGAGTTCCGAAAACGCGGGCCAATCCTCGCGAAATGGTCGAGAAGAAGTCGGGTTTGAGAATAACCAACGTCGTCAACGGCACCCAGTATCCCCGGGGCAGAGCAAACACACCAGAAAAACCGACGGCAACCCCAAGAATCACAGCCATTCGCAGGGCATGACGGAAAGCTGCAGAACGTGCGGTAAAATTGGCCCGTAATATGTCCATAACTTGTTTCACCGGATGCACTGAAGCTGTAATCACGCCGGTAGACAGTGACCTCATCTGTGATGAGCTAATCTGTGCCAGGTGGCTTAAGATACTCAACGCCTGGCCCAAGTCGCTTACCTGGACAGCGTCCTCGGACCAGATCCGTCGTGTCGAAATTGAGACGTCGGGGAGTAAAGGGGGTGTTAAACATCGTGTGCGATTGAGGAAAAGCGGCCGATTTAATCTCTTGTCTTCCGCCCTCTGACGCAACACGGAGGCAGCCTGCCGCAAAGTTTGAACGATCTGCCCCTGGTCGGCATGCGTTTCGGTATCGACCCGGGTTGGTGGTTTTTTTTGCCGAAATATGTGATTCACCCACAACACCCGGATTTTCTGAGCAAGTCGCAGGAGAAGCCATAAATAGCGCTGATAGCTCGGTCGGAGGAAAGAATCGCTTACCTGGCCTTCGGCCATCGCCATGGCATAAGAGAGTGTTAAATCCGATTGACGGGTAGGATGCGCAACATAGTCAGCAAGAGCCTCGAAGACCGCAATTACACTATTAATCTCAGTCATAGGAGGAAATAAAACCGAAAGCATCAGCATCAGGAGGATTTGTAAAATGCCCCCGCACACCACGAAAATCGTCTGAATCACAGCAAAATAAGGGGCCGTGGGGAATCCCGAGAAAATGACTAAGCCCGTTGTGGCCAGGGTTCCAATCTGCGAAGCCTGGGGTGAAACCGCGACCATGATGCCAGCACAAAAGCCGCTGATTATTGTGACTAACAGAATACCTAAGAGACAATGCCCCACGACGCTTCCGAAAAACGAGGCCAACCCAATCCATAAAACTGCGAGCGCCATTGTTCGTAATCGCTGGCGTACTGTACCGGATAATCCGGCAAAACCGGACACCAACGCACCAACAGCCATCACCACTCCCATTGCAACGGATGTCGTTAAAGTTCCTACAACTAAGGCCAGAGCAATTCCCCAAGCAGTACGGATACCCAACGCAACATGGAGTTGAGTCGCGTCATGCGCGGCCAGGTTGTCCAATAGTCTCTTAGCATCAGCGCTCTTCACATTCGCCCCTCTCGTCGCGCCAAGACGATCCACTTCATCTCGCTGGCCTTACCAGCATGTCCTATTATGTACCCATTTATCGTATCACACCGTATGCTCTCACTTTTCCCGAAAAAGACGTCCCTCCACAATCGCGACGATCTCAACTGAGGGCACGGCTCGCACCTTTTCTCCTTCCAAGACATAGCGAATGAGGCGGTCATTATAAGCTTCCACTCAAATTAAGAGCAGTCCGGGCCAAAGCATTATAGTGTCCGGACTGCGCCATTATAAAGCGTTTTAATCCTTTTTTACGGTTTCCAGCTCCACAGTTATGCGGACCTCGTCGCCTACTAACACGCCACCCGTCTCTAGTGCTTGATTCCACATCAATCCGAAATCCTTGCGGTTAATCCGCGTCGTCCCGGTAAATCCGGCCCGTGTGTTTCCCCAGGGATCTTTTGAAATTCCTTGGAATTCCACCTGCACACTAACTTCGCGTGCTATCCCGTGAATCGTTAATTTTCCCACCACGTTATAGGTGTCCCCCGAAACTCTGCTAATGTTGGTACTGTCAAAGGTCATAGTGGGATAGTGGCTAACATCGAAGAAATCGGCTGATCTAAGATGGTTGTCACGGTCATTCTGACGCGTATCGATGCTATTGACATCAATCGACAGATGCGCGGAAGCCGTCGTCAAATCCGCTGGGTTTCCCTGAATGACGCCGGAAAATTGCGAAAACCTTCCGCGAACAGTGGAAATCATTAGATGACGGATACTAAACTCTGCTGTACTGTGGTCCAGGTCAACTGCCCAGGTACCTGTCATGTCTTGGGGGGATGTCATGGCCATAAGTTTCTCCTCCTAAATTTTCGTTGATCGCGGAAAGGATTGACGTCTACGTGGGGGAATACAACTAGGGCGATTTTGCCAGCCATGTTTCACCAAACTGCCGCAGTGCTTCGACAATAGGAGCCAACGCCAGACCTTTATTGGTCAGTTCATATTCAACCCGCGGGGGAATTTCGGCAAAAACGCGCCGGATAATCAGACCCTGCGCTTCCATATTCCGCAACCGCGCCGTCAAGGTACGGGGGCTGGTCTCAACGCTGCGCTCCAAGTCACGGAACCGCCTAGGCCCAGCGGACAAGTCACGCAAAATCAAGAGTATATATGTATCACCGACTAGTGCCGCAGTACGCGCCACCGGGCAATGTTGGTTGTGCTTCCCTAAGCTATCCATAATGAATTCGTCATCCCTTCCATATATAATATAACTTTAATTTCTTGCTATAGCAATACTACTTTCCTATTAAGCTAATTTTTAATTGTAACTATACATATGGAAGTTTTATGATTTTGCGAACCCCACTAACCGTATTCCCTTTTACCTTCTATCCAAATGGCCTA
>JAKADI010000231.1 GCA_021820675.1 Bacillota bacterium
ATTGCACGGGTTTTTACTTTTCAACCGACTTTTCTCGACAAGGTCTTGGGACCTGTGGAGAATGGGATATTCCGCCTCATGGGGGTTAGCCGTGATAGCACGATGACAGCTAAAACCTATGGGCTGGCGCTGCTACTGACGAATATGGCATGGGCTTTGGGCGCTTACATTTTATTGCGTATTCAAGGGGCGTTGCCTTTTAATCCTCAGCATTTTCCTGACCTCAACCCGCAACTCGCCTTTAACACGGCAGCCAGCTTTACCACCAACACGAACTGGCAAGCGTATGCCGGGGAAAGTACTATGTCCTATTTTTCGCAGTTTGCGGTGCTGTCGTATCTTCAATTTGTTACACCTGCGACCGGGGGTGCGGCAGGTGTGGCCTTTTTACGAATGATTAGCGGACGAAAAATTGGCAATTTCTTTGTGGATCTAACTTTAATGACGACACGACTGTTATTGCCATTGTCGGTGGTGGTGACGCTGTTCTTAGTTGGGCAAGGTGTGCCGGAGTCGTTGGCCCCGTATCTTCACGTGCACAGCATTGCTGGGCAAACACAGGTAGTGCCTAGGGGACCAATCGCTTCCTTTGACGCCATTGAACATTTGGGTCAAAACGGTGGTGGTTACACCAATGCCAATAGCGCAAATCCGTTGGAAAATCCAACGGCATTCTCCAACGTTATCGAGATCATTTCGATGGGATTACTGCCGGTAGGTTTTTTTTACGCGTTTGGAGCGATGACGGGGCGCAAGAAGACCGCGTGGACTTTTGTCGGGGTTGCCAGCACGATATTTCTTGGTATGTTGGCCTTAATCTACTTTCCCGAAGTTGCTGGAAATCCCATCATTAATGCTTTAGGACTTCATGGGCATGCGAATATGGTGGGGAAGGAACTGCGTTTTGGTATGGGTGGCACGAGCTTATTTGCGACGTCAACCATGTCGTTTACCACTGGGTCCGTTGTCAGTGCGCATGATAGTTATCTGCCGGTGTCTTCGCTGAGCTTCTTTCTGGGGATGTTCTTGAACATGGTTTTCGGGGGCAAGGGCGTCGGCCTATTGAATTTGCTTATGTTTGTCATTATCACCGTGTTTCTGATGGGACTTATGGTAGGAAGAACACCGGAATTCTTAGGAAAGAAAATTGAAACCAAAGAAGTGACATTGGCGTCAATTGCGTTTTTGATCCATCCGCTATTGATTTTAGTAGGGAGCGCCATCGCTGTTTCCACACACGCCGGACTCCAAGGCATCTTTAACCCAGGCCCTCAGGGGTTGGGTGAAATTCTCTACGGTTTTTCGTCGGCAGCGGCCAACAATGGGTCAGCGTTCGGGGGATTGGGAGCAGCCCTGCCCTTTTACGAGGTCGCCCTGGGCATCGTCGTGATTATTGGACGGTATGGCTCTATCATAGCCATGTTGTTCATTGGTGAATCGCTTCTCAATAAACGGTCGGTTCCCGAGACGTCCGGAACCATGCGGACCGACTCGTTTCTATTTGGCGGGATTTTGTGGGGGGCCATTATGATATTGAATGCTCTCACGTTTTTCCCGATTATGGCGTTAGGCCCGATTGCCGAACAGTACCTCATGTTGGCACACCGTTTGTTTTGATCGTTGTCGCTTCATAACTTGAGGAGAGGAGTTTGATACCTTGGCAGTTCAAGAAGCCCAAACGTCTGAGAACTACGTGGGCGCGGTCTTAAGGGATACGTTTCGAAAGCTTGATCCTCGGGAGATGGTTCATAACCCCGTGATGTTCGTGGTGGAAGTCGGTACTGTGGTTGTCCTGTGGCTGGATATCGTGGCGAAGAGCTCTTCTGCACGGGGATATGATACGCTGGTGACCGTTATTTTGTTCATTACCATCTTATTCGCGACATTTGCCGAAGCGTATGCCGAAGCGAGGGGCCGAGCACAGGCCGACTTCTTACGAAAGACGAAATCATCGACGCGGGCAAAGGTTTTGCAAGCCGATGGCAGGACGGTAATGATGGACTCATCACAACTAGTCCGCGGAAGTAAAGTCGTTGTTGAGGCTGGTGACGTTATTCCTGGAGACGGTCTCGTCATTGATGGCGTCGGATCAGTGGATGAATCGGCCATCACGGGAGAATCGGCGCCCGTGGTCAAGGCTAAAGAGGATGGAGTGACGGGAGGGACTGTGCTCCTCTCTGATCGTCTGGTTCTTGAAATTACGGTTAATCCTGGCGAGACGTTTCTGGACAGGATGATTGCGTTGGTCGAGGGGGCAGAACGCCAAAAGACCCCCAATGAGATCGCTTTGTCCGCTTTGTTGGGCGTTTTAACGTTAATTTTTGTATTGGTTGTGGTCACCTTAGTGCCCCTAGCGCGTTTTTATGGACCGCGCGCGGCCAACATCACCACTATGGTGGCGTTGTTGGTCTGTTTGATTCCCACGACGATTGGTGCGCTGCTGTCTGCGATTGGCATTGCCGGCATGAACCGCGTATCTATGGTGAATGTCGTGGCCAAAAGCGGCAGATCGGTCGAAGCAGCAGGCGATATCGATACCATCATTTTGGACAAAACTGGGACAATTACTATCGGAAACCGTATGGCAACCGAATTCCTGCCAGTTCCAGGTGTTGATGTGGAGGAATTGGCCGAGGCGTCACTGATTTCTTCGCTCGCGGATACCACACCGGAAGGGCGATCGGTGGTGGAATTAGCACAGAAAATTCTTCATTTGGATGCCCTTCCCGAATATGATGGAGAACCTGTTCCGTTTTCCGCACATACACGGATGAGTGGGATTGATTTGGCCGACGGGCGACAGGTGCGCAAGGGTGCTGTCAGTGCCATTCGGGCGATCGTGAAAAATCCGCCTAGTGAGCTGGAGGCAAATGCTGAACTTGTGGCTAAAGACGGGGGAACGCCTTTGGCCGTGGAAGTGGACGGCAAGGCTCTGGGCATAATTCGCCTGAAAGATATCGTAAAGTCGGGCTTAAAGGACCGGTTTGCCGATTTTCGGGCCATGGGTATTCGTACCGTGATGGCAACGGGGGACAACCGTATTACGGCAGCGGTTATCGCCCAAGAGGCCGGGGTCGACGACTTTATTGCAGAGGCAAAGCCGGAAGATAAGATCGAGCTGATTAAGCAAGAACAGTCCGACGGAAAACTGGTTGCCATGACGGGTGATGGCACTAATGATGCTCCCGCGTTGGCTCAAGCCGACGTCGGACTGGCGATGAATAGTGGGACTATGGCGGCAAAAGAAGCCGGAAACATGATTGATCTCGAATCTAATCCGACCAAATTGCTCGATGTGGTGATGGTTGGGAAGCAGTTACTGATTACGCGTGGATCACTGACCACATTTTCGATTGCGAATGATGTTGCTAAATATTTTGCGATTATCCCGGCTATGTTCGCCGCTGTTCCCGAGTTGTCCGGGTTGCGAGCGTTGAACATTATGGGGCTTAAGACACCCCATGGCGCCATTCTGTCAGCTCTCATCTTTAATGCATTGATTATTCCTGCGTTAATTCCTTTTGCCATCAAAGGAGTCAAATACCGCGCTGAAACTGCCGATAAGATGCTGGCACGAAACATTTTCAATTGGGGCGTCTTAGGGGTGATTATTCCCTTTGTGGGGATTTGGGCCATCGATCGGGTTCTGGGTTTATTTGGATTAGCGTAAAGAGGAGGCAGGGTTCATATGAAATGGCTTCGACCCATTATCGGCGTCACCTTGGGAACATGGTTGCTGGTTGGTTTAGGGTACCCTCTCGTTATGACCGGAATAAGTCAGATTCTCTTTCCCTATCAAGCTAATGGATCGCAGATTAAGGTCGCTGGAAAGGTGGTTGCCTCTGCCCATGTGGGACAGTACTTTGACCAGCCTCAATACTTCTGGGGAAGGCCATCTGCAACCACGCCGCCTTATAATCCCTCGGCTTCGAGCCCTAGCAACTTGGGCCCAACCAACAAATTGCTTATGGAACACATCAAGAGTCGAATTGCCACATTAAAGCATAGCATTCATGGACTTAAGGTATCAAAAATTCCGATTAGTTTAGTGGAAAGTTCCGGATCGGGACTAGACCCGGACATTACTGTGCGGTCCGCACTAATCCAAATCCCACGGGTTGCCAAAGCCACAGGCCTAAGCCCGGAGTTCTTAACGCGCTTGGTCGACCAGCATGTTTCGGGACCCCAATTTGGGATTTTTGGCACGGCTCGTCTTAATGTTGTTCAGTTAAACTTAGCGGTTTTTCAGGCGCTGCATCCACATAAGACATCATAGCGCATTTCAGCATATTAAGACAAAATGGCTAGCATGAATCTAGCCATTTTGTCTCTCGATAGGTAGCTGCGCTTCCTGCCAACCTTTGAGTCCTCGATCCCATGTAAATATCACATCGAAGCTCTCTTCGTCCAAAACGCGCACAGCGGTTTCCATGACGGCGTGGCTATCGGCATAGAGGCCGATGGGAAGGCTTTGTCCCTTGAGAATGCGCCGGACGTCATCCTTCCAGCTTTCTGCTTGAAATGGCACGTTATAGACGCCTGCAGCATGTCCCTGATGATAAAGGTCAGGCGGATTGATATCCAGAAATACCGCTTTGCCTTGTTCAACAAGGGAGATAAATCCTTTTGCCGTTAAAATAGCC
>JAKADI010000232.1 GCA_021820675.1 Bacillota bacterium
GGGTATCCAACTCTTGAAGAAGAAACCCTAATGTTAGAGCGCGTTACCCATACCCATCCGCTCGCTACGATCCGGCCGGTCCTCTCGCATGATCAGGTTATGGTTTTAATGAATCATGTTCCCAACATTTACATTGCTCCTTCCATACGACAATATATTGCGCAATTAGCACTAAAAACACGCGAACATCCCCGCATTTATTTAGGAATGAGCCCACGGGCCACTATCGCCCTACAGCGCGCCGCTCAAGCTTGGGCTTTCATTCACGGAAGAGAATTTGTCATCCCGGACGATATTCGGGGACTGTTTCCTGATATCGTAACGCACCGCATTATCCTCAAAGGCGGAAACCGGCGCCAACAAACGACCACTACCGAAGATATCGTCCACGAGATCCTGGGTCAGGTCCCTATTCCCGACCGGGAGCGGCGGGAGAGATGACCAAATCGTGGCGCATCGTCGTAATTACGACCCTTATCGGATCAGCATGGGCATTTGCGTATTTCCAAGGAGGGTATTTAGCTTATCACATTTGGGATACAACGGAAATCCTGGCGGTGCTCACGACTGTACAATGCTTCTTTCCTTTAAAACGTGTGCAGGTTGACCGCCGTTTAAATCCGGACACGGCCGTGGAAGGCGACACGATTACTGTCGAATTAACTTTGACATCCCGCTCATGGTGGCCATGGGCCTGGGTGGCGGTAACGGAGTCCCTGCCAAAAGCCCTGAGGGCTGATCACGACCCCAATTTTGTCGTTGCGTTTTGGCTCAAACGCACGGCAACTGTGCGCTATCAATTGACCAGCGCGCCACGAGGGCGCCATACGTTGACACCGCCTCGCCTGACGACTGGCGACGTATTGGGTTTGTGGAAAAAGTCACGCCTAGCCGAATCTGAATCGATTCCCGTGGTCATATGGCCTCAAACGACGGGATTACATCACCTAGGGCGACAGTTTCGACAATGGTCCGGCGGCGCTCTTATGTCCCGTCACGTGTATGAAGACGCCACTCTCCCCTTGGGAATTCGAGATTACATCACCGGTGATCGTTTAGCTCAAATTCACTGGCGAACCACGGCACGTACCGGACAATTTAAGGTCAAACAATTTGAACCCACGATCCGCCCCCACATGCGGATCGTCTTGGATACCATGCAGGCTTTTGAAACCGATCACGATTGGGAGTTAGCTATACAAATCGCTGCATCCCTCGTCAATTTAGCAGATCACGACTCTCAACCTATGGCATTGCTATGGGTGGATGAAGGAGATCAGCGGATCGGCGTTGGCGAAGGACGGGCACATTATGAAAATATCTTAAATTACTTAGCGTCATTACCCCATTTTCAACTTATTCCGGGGACTCCCAATTCATCCATGACATTTGTACCCGATGATGCTATTCCCCTATGGATTACCATGCATAGTCTGCATCCGGCCTTGTCCGATAACGCAGCAGCCATCCAGATTGGTGAGGATTTAACACAGCTCGAGGATTTACCGTTTTATATCGAGCATCGCCTAGGTCCTCAAGCGTACTATCTCTCGCATTAAAACGGTAGAGAGGGGAACCGTAATGAATAGCAAAATTCAAATTCTCATGCGCGGTCTGTGGATGAGTGCGCTGTTTTGGCCTTATACCCACGGGGGAGGATTCCACAACGCCACATTTTTAGCTTTGACTCCTTTTTGGTTATCCTTAGGGGATTTGTGGCCGCAGTGGATCTTGCAATGGGGCAGCTGGATAGTGGTGATAATTGGGGAGTTAGCTGTCGAATGGGCCTCTTTACCAAGCTTACGCCACATTTTCGTCACATTCTCCCGATCAATCGTCGTCTTGCATCATCTCTCTTTTGCAAATTGGAATCAAATTTCTGCCCATATTGCCACCCCCTTGTTATTAATCGGGGCCTTTTTAGGATGGCACGTATTTCGTCAAGCCCGAAGTTCAAAGCGGATTACAACATTCTTAGTAATTGGCATTATTATCTTGGTAACGAATCATGTTTTCTGGCAACTTCCTACAGAACGCCCTTTATTTGCCTACGCAGCGCTCGGCTTGTTGCTGCTGTCTTATAGCCAGATTTTAAACCGTCTGTCGGCGAGTCGGCTCCCACGAGCCGTGGGAGTAATTGTTGCGACGATGACCATATTTGTGCCGTTAATGTGGGGGTGGAAGGCAACACCAAAACCCGGGCATACTTTGGGCGTTTTGGGGGAAAATATTCCCGCGCTTCGATTCCTCTCGGGTAATGGGGCCACCACGGGATATTCGAACGCCATTAATCATATCGGCCAATCTGTAATCCCTGACTATCATCCGGTCATGATCGTCCATTCCAAAGCACCGCATTATTGGCAAGCCGAAATTTTTAACACGTTTACCGGCAAAGTATGGACAGATCCCGGATCCAATGCGGTTCAGATTACACCCGAAGATTCCGGTATTCCTTTATTCAGTCTTTCGTTCAACACCTCCCAGGTTCCGGCGACTACCGATACCGTTACGTTTCAGTCTGCCAACGGGCGCCCCTTTCACACCCTGTTCTACCCCGGCGTTCCGTTATCCTTCGGTTCTCACCCTGCCTCAATGGTGCTCTACCCGAATAAGGAACAATTCGTCTCAAGCCACACGTTATCTTACCGAGTCACCAGTATTGTGCCGCATTTTAATGCGGCGTTGTTAAATCGGGTAACCTTTGGAGAATATCCCATTCCCCACCGTGTGCAAGATGTCCAGTTGCCGCATAACCTGTCACCCCGTGTATCGCAATTGGCCGTTCAGATTACCCGTCACGCGCAAGGACCATGGCAAGCGGCATTGGACATCAAGCAATACCTCGATACCCACTACCGGTATTCATTCCATGTCACACCGACCCATACCAATGTCGTCAATCATTTTTTATTTCGCGATAAAGCCGGATACTGTGACCAGTTCTCCACGGCTTTCATTATGATGGCTCGCAGCCTTGGCATTCCCGCTCGTTGGGTGGTTGGTTACGCGCCAGGAACATACGACGCGCATGACCATGGGTATGTTATACGGGCCATTGATGCACATTCTTGGGCGCAAGTTTATATCGCACCATTTGGCTGGGTCCCCATTGACCCTACGCCCGGCTTTACCATCACCGACCTTGCCCGTTTTAAAGCCGCCTCGCCCTCCGCGCATTCAGCGGCACCCCAACCGATTACGCCCGCGGCACTGCCCAAGGTCCATACCAAGACCCATCCGGCCGTCAGCCACTACCATATTTCCCTAAAGCCTGCGAACACTGTTCGCAGTGACAGACTCCATCATCCGCACTCAACCGCCCGGGATTTATGGTGGATGATTCTTTTGCCTGCCATGCTGGCAACCGCGATATTCGGCCTTATTACCGTCCGCCATCGATCGCGCCGTTATCCAAGAAGTTCCGCCTTGAGATTATGGCACCAGGTCAAATGGTGGACCCGCTTTAAGGTGCATACCCGAGTCGACAACATCACGCCCCGGGAATGGCTAGGTTTGTGGAACGCCCTTGTGACAAGTAATCCACAGCAAGTTCGGCAACTGGTAACCTATTTAGAATCCGGGCTCTATGGACCATCGCCGTGGTCGGACCAGGAAGCCCAACAAGCCCGTCATTTATGGTGGGCGATACGTTTTGCCGCGAATAAATCCCGTTCCAAATCGGCTGCATCATAAGGCCCGGGCCCCCTTGGTAGGGGGCCCGGGCGCAACGCAAGCGGAACGTTTTTACACTTCGTGAGCCGAAGAGGAAGGAAATAACAAATCCTCCCGTCCATTCAAATATCGTTCTAGCTTCCTCTTAACCCGTTGCAACGCGTTATCAATGGACTTTACATGCCGCCTTAAGTCCAAAGCAATTTCTTGGTATGAACGCCCATCAAGATAAGCCATAAGGACTTTCCATTCCAAATCGCTTAAAATCTCTCCCATTTTCTCTTCGATATCGCCAAATTCTTCTCGGTTAATCATCATTTCTTCCGGATCGGCGACTTTAGCCGTAGATACCACATCATATAACGTGCGATCCGAGTCCTCTTCATAAATCGGCTTGTTTAAAGACACATACGAATTCAACGGAATATGCTTTTGACGCGTAGCCGTTTTAATCGCTGTAATAATCTGCCGTGTAATACACAATTCGGCAAACGCTCGAAATGAGGCGAGTTTATCACTGCGAAAGTCGCGAATGGCCTTATATAACCCAATCATACCTTCTTGCACTATGTCTTCACGGTCGGCACCGATTAAAAAATACGAACGAGCTTTGGCGCGAACAAAATTCCGATATTTTTGAATCACATAATCGAGCGCATCAGCACTGCCTTGCCGTGCATCTTGAACGATATCTTCATCACTCATGCTGTCATAATCATTTGGCATTTCGTACGAGGGGCCTAACACACTCACATCGCCTCCATCACCACGGCCACAAGAAGTCAGAATATTCTATAAAGAAATCCTAAAGAATTTTAATCTTCGACTTATATCTGCCTCATTATATCTAGGCACGAAAATCGCCGTCAAGACTTCTGGCGATGAAACCGGCAACTTTTCTCTTTTTTTATGCATTTTTAACAATCCCCTACGACCCTTGGCGCTGTCGAATGACTTCAAATGC
>JAKADI010000233.1 GCA_021820675.1 Bacillota bacterium
CCTTCAGGTTGCGGTAAGACTACCACGCTCCGTATGGTTGCGGGATTGGAAGAGTTATCAGGTGGAGATATCTTCATTGGAAATGAAAATGTGAGTCAAAAACCGCCAAAAGACCGCGATATTGCGATGGTTTTCCAAAACTACGCGTTGTACCCTCATATGACCGTTTATGAAAATATGGCGTTTGGCCTAAAACTTCGGAAGACACCGAAAACCGAAATTGACCGCCGAGTGAAAGAGGCGGCGGAGATTTTAGGTTTAGGACAACTCCTGACACGTAAACCTAAAGAACTATCGGGAGGGCAGCGTCAACGTGTGGCATTGGGACGTGCCATTGTCCGTGAGCCCAAAGCCTTTCTTATGGACGAGCCGCTATCCAATCTTGATGCCAAATTGCGTACCCAAACCCGCGTCGAACTTAAGAATTTACACCGTCGCTTAGGCGCTACAATCATCTATGTCACACACGACCAAACCGAGGCCATGACGATGGGGACGCGCATTGTTGTCATGCGTGACGGTTTGGTGCAACAAGTTGATACACCAGACGGAATCTATAACAATCCTGCTAATCAGTTTGTTGCCACATTCGTCGGGACCCCTGCGATGAATCTTCTCAAAGGGGATGTGCAAAACCAGAGCAATCAGAGTATCTTTCACGTCGGATCGCAATCTTTTGAATTGCCTATGCGTGTCCACAGCGCGCTAAACCGGTTAGAGTCGAATAATTTAACACTCGGCTTACGACCCGAAGACATCTTTCTTCACAATTATCAAGAGACAACTGCCGTTTTGAAGGCCATGATCCAAGTAATTGAACCGATGGGTCACGAAAATATCGTGTATCTAAATTTGGAAGGGCAGTCCATAATCGCACGAACCGATAATTCGTGGGACGCCCGTGTCGGCGATACGGTTACTATGGCACTCCACCTACCACGCTTGCATGCGTTCGATCCGTCGACAGAGGCCTCAATCCTGTATGCCTAAGACGGTTCTCCAAGCCGCCCTCAAAAGAGGGCGGCTTCTCTTATAAGTCCGTGTGTAAGTGATTTAAAACCCATGGATTTTGGTCGAGGAGTTCTGTTGCTTGAACCAAATCGACATTCAGGAGAGACATCACAATGGCGGCTTTTACTTCATAATTTGCCTGAATCAACAAGGTTTCAGCCATTGTATAATCTACCCGCGCGGCGGACATGACAATGCGCTTAGCCCGTTCCTTCAATTTATAGTTCGTAGGTTTCAGATCCACCATTAAATTACGATAGGTTTTTCCCAACCGAATCATCGCCCCAGTCGATAACATGTTCAATACCAATTTCGTTGCTGTCCCCGCCTTCATCCGGGTCGAACCCATAATGACTTCTGATCCGGTGGGTACCACAATGGTGATGTCCGAGTATCGCTGGGTTTCGGGGTCTTGATTGCAATTGACCGAAATTGTCCAAGCCCCCTTTTGCTTCGCCTTTCGTAAAGCCCCGAGCACAAACGGTGTACGACCCGACGCTGAAGACCCTACCATCACATCTCCATTGACAATGCCATGCTCTTCCACTGCTCGCTGTCCAAGGTCGGCGTCGTCTTCCGCGCCTTCCACAGCCTCCCAAACGGCTTTGGGTCCACCGGCTATAATGGCCTGAATCATGGCAGGATCCGTATTAAATGTCGGTGGACATTCAGCGGCCTCAAGGACTCCTAGACGGCCACTTGTCCCCGCCCCCACATAAAACAGGCGTCCTCCTTGTTGTAACCGTTCAACGATGAGGTCGACCGCCTTGCTTATATCGCCAATCTGTTCCCCTACCAAAGTTGGAACACTTTGATCAGCAGAGTTCATCACGTGAAGCATTTCTTGAGTACTCAAAGTTTCTAACCAAGGAACCTTCAAATTCCGCATTTCTGTCTCCAAACCTTCCAGTGAGCCATCTGGTTTCATTGGGACCTCCATCTATTCCGCAAAGATTCTCCGATCAATGAGGTACTGCCGCCATCGATTCCAATCGCCCACTGCGACAAATCCGTTATTGTGCAAATCAGGTTTGTTATAGGTCAGCGGTCGTCCTTGAAAATCGACAACTTCCCCTCCGGCCTCGCTGACTAAGATATGGCCGGCAGCGCTATCCCATTCCATATTCGGCGTTAGCCGAGGGTATATATCATTTCTCCCCTCGGCAATGCGGCAAAATTTCAGGGCACTCCCCAAATAGTCGATGGACTCAATGGCGACATGACTCTGCCGGACCCAATCAATCTCCGATTGCCGGTGCGACCGGCTAATAACCACTTTGGCGGAATTGGCAAAAAAGTGGCTTCGCAGCATGACGGCTCCCGTGTCTTCTAATCGGTAAGCGCCTTGGTGTCGAATGGCCACGTAGGTAATTTTCCCAACGGGCCAATCGATAATACCGATGACAGGTCGGTGATTTTCAATTAACGCAATATTAATAGTAAATTCACCATTTCCACGTACAAATTCTTTGGTCCCGTCTAAAGGGTCGATTAGCCAAAACCGGGACCAATTCACACGCTGGGCATAACTTGCCGCTTTTTGTTCTTCCGAAATCACGGGCATTGTTGCATCCATCTTATTCAGTTTCTCCATTAAAATCCTCTGCGATGCTAAGTCAGCTTCTGTCACCGGTGATCGATCATGTTTGTACTGAATAACATAGGCACGTTGCATGATCATCCGGATCTCGGATCGGGCCGCTCGCGCCGCATCAATGGCCCCTTGTGCCAACTGGTTCCAATCTTCCATGCGTCACCCCATCCCCAACTAACGGGTCATCACAGGCGGCCATCTCATATGGTCACATGCTATCGCCAGACCAAGCCTCTGGTCTTTCCCGCCTCTTGTCTATTCTTCATCATACTCGCAAGACCTGGTGACGGAAAGTTGTTTACGTCGTAGTTTGTGTTAATTTTCGATGTTTTGCCCGTAGTATGTATCCAATATTGGCTATACAGCAGCATTTGTCTCAAAGGTCGTACGAGGGCATCCCTCTATTGGCAGATCCAGGCAACTAGGGCGATATCAATTAAATTCGTCTCAACCATAGTTATTTCCCCCCGTCAGTTTGGCGCTTAACCCCAGATCTGAGTGTTCAACGCCACGCCGTGATCGTTCGCCGAGCGGGGATTTGGTACGACGCGCAAGGCAGACAAAATCGCAATAAATCTACACCCCTGTTGTCGAAGTCGAAACACGAGATAACTCTCGCAATTTCGTAAATTGTCGATTTCGCAGGATCAGCCGAGAATTACTGTGGGATATTGTATACAATAACATCATTGGTAATTTCAGTGAAAGGACGTGAAGATATTGGCAGACGTTCCGTATAGCCCTGGATTAGAAGGTGTTATCGCCGCAGAAACGTCTCTCTCGTATCTCGATGTGGAACACGAGCAAATTGTTATCCGGGGATACGATCTCATCGAGCTCGCTACAAAGGTCGATTATGTGCGGGTGGCTTACTTGTTAATCTCTGGGCATTTGCCTGATGCCGAAGAATATCAGTCATTTACCAAACAACTCACTGCATTTCAAGCCGTCCCGCAACAAATTTATGCGGTCATGGAAGCTCTAGGTCCAAGCACACACCTGATGGACTCCCTGCGTACTGCGTTGTCCGCATTGGCAACCTTTGACAGTGCCTTAGATCGTAAAGATGAAGAAAATACCTGGCGACAGTCTATGACTTTATTAGCCACCATGCCTGCCATCGTAGCCAACAGCTACCACATTAAAAACCATCAACCGATTATTACCCCGGATCCGGCACTCAATTATTCAAGTAACTTTCTTAAAATGATAACCGGGCGAATTCCAGACGATATCGAGTCGCGCGCTTTTGATCAATTATTAACCGTCTATAGCGAACATGAGATGCCAAATTCTACCTTCACCGCTATCGTCATCGCCTCGACTTTATCCGACATGTACGGCGCCCTGGTCGGCGCAGTCGCTTCCCTCAAAGGCACTTTGCATGGTGGAGCTAATGAGGCTGTGATGAAAATGTTATTGGAGATGAAGACCCCTGGTCAAGTTGAGCCTTATTTGATGAATAAGTTAGCCCAAAAAGAACGTATTATGGGATTTGGGCATCGTGTGTACATGAAAAAGCCAGATCCTCGCGCAGTCTTAATGAAGGAATCTCTCAAGCAGTTAGTCGCTGTTAAAGGTCACGAAGACCTATACGATATGTGTGTTAAAGGCGAGGAATTGATCCATCGCGAAAAGGGATTATTCCCTAACTTGGACTACTATGCCGCTCCTGTATATTATTTACTCGACGTCCCTATCGACTTGTATACGCCGATCTTTTTTGCCGCGAGAACGACAGGTTTAGTCGCACATGTTCGCGAGCAATACGCACATAATCGGTTGTTCCGGCCACGCGTCTTATATACGGGACCACGCGATTTACATCCCTGATCTTGCGACAACTGACATGCACTGTGTTACCTGCACGATAACAGAAAGGACTGTGTCGATTGGCCCACGATATACACGCCCGTTCGCCTATTCCCGATGAGGTTTTGACCCAAATTGCTGACTATGTCATAACAACCCCAATAGATAGTCAAGAAGCGTATCGCATGGCAAAGTGGGTACTGTTTGATGCCATGGGATCAG
>JAKADI010000234.1 GCA_021820675.1 Bacillota bacterium
GTCTACGATACGCTGGGAGAAGGCACTTCTCTCGATATTGGGGTGATCGGTGGGGAGCATGTCTATTTGGATGGCGCAACAGATATCGAGATTGTTGACACTTCGGGTCATGTAGCGGGTGAAATTGGCTTACTCGTCATCGATGAACAGACCTTAATCTTAGGAGATGCGCTCGTGGGGTTGACTTTGCCCATGTTCCACGGCTACGTAGATCCTCTGCGTTACCGAGAAACATTACAACGAATTCGTGATTTAGTGGTGACAGGACGTGTATGCCGACTGCTCTCCAGTCACTTACCCCTGTTCCAGGACCCCGACGAAATATTACACGCTGTGTCCTTGAGGGTGAATGAAATGGAAGAGATTCACCAATTGGTGCTAGAGCGTATTGGCCAACAACCGTCCACGCTTCGAGACATATGGCTATCGGTCTCGAAGGTGAAAAATAAACAGGCTGAATTTCGCGGGTTAGCGATGGTGGCTGGTCACATCGCTCATCTTCAATTCGAACGCCGGGTCGCCGAAGAAAACGGCACATATCGGTTGTTAGATTCATGAAGAGTCAGTCAGGTAATGGGTGGAAGGCTACGAGAGTGTTCTTAATCAGGGAGTCCTGTTAATAGGCTGGCAAATCAATAAACCTTAGATTGAACCGTTCCTGCTAAGGATGATCAAGAAGAGTGAGGTGGTTCGCGTGGAAGCGTGGGTTGTTGGAGGAACATCAGGCATTGGAGCCGCTATTGTGGAAGGGCTGCAGGAACGCGGAATCCAGCCTTTGGTTATTTCGAATGACGCTCGAGTCGGACAACAGTTAGGCCAAAAAGGGATAGTGTTTGAGTGCATGGACCTGTCGGCAAGCGGAGTCGAGATTGCGCAACAGACAATCAGCCTTCTGGGGCAATATGGCCTACCGACCTACTTGTTTATGTCCGCTGGACTGACCCGGGAACAAGCTGCAACTGAAACGTCTCCTGAAGATTGGCTAACCTTGGCAAATGTGAACTTGCTTAGCGTCGCGCAAATGTGCAACGTTGTCACAAAGGCGTGGCTGAATGAACGGGATTTTGAGGCCTGGCGCCGACATGTCGTCATACTAGGTTCTGTCAATGCCATGCGACCGTTGTCGTCTCAAGGTGCCTACAGCGTCATGAAAGCGGGGCTTCACGCCTATGCCAAGTGCCTGAGCAACGACGTGGCAGGCGGAAAAATTCGAGTAAATGTCGTGGCTCCGGGAGCAATTTGGACACCAATGAACGAATCTTTATTCCTGAACGACATCGATGGCAGTGAAAAGCGCCGAGTGATAGAGTCTTCTCTTATCGAGCGATGGGGCCATGCACGCGAGATTGGGGACGTGGCTCTCTGGGTCGCATTAGATAGTCCTGAATTTCTAACGGGATCGGAACTCGTGGTGGATGGAGGACACGTTGTCAAGCGTTAACGCTCCCCCATTTCATGGGCGACATTAGCGATAATAATTCCATCGAAAGGACGATCATGACCTATGATACGTTTTGCCGAAATCATTACCGAATCCCGTCCGACACCGTTCTGGACAATGCTCAAACAAGTCGGCGTTACCGAAGTTGTCGGAGTCTTGCCGCGAACGCCCATGGACTGGCGGCGGGCAATAATCGACAACCCATGGGATTATACCCCGCTGGCCATCTATAAGGAAATGGTGGAGGAAGAGGGATTAACTTTGACAGCCATTGAAGACAACCCTCCCATGGACAGACTGCGTTACGGGGTCGCAGGGGCTGACGAAGAATTCGAGGCCGTCAGCACGCTCATCCAAAATATGGGACGTTTGGGCATTCCGATTTGGTGCTACAATTGGGCAGCTGCTATTAACTGGCAAAGAACTTCTTCGAGGTTACGGGGAAGGGGTGGAGCCATCGTATCCGGATACAACCATGAATTGGTGGGGATGAATCCCCCACCATTAATGGGAGCCATTGATGCCGACACGCTGTGGCGGACACTCGAGCGATTTTTGGAACGGATTGTGCCGATTGCTGAAAAGGCGGGGGTCAAATTAGCGATGCACCCCGATGATCCCCCCATGATACCGCAAATCCGAGGTGTTGCCCGCATTATGAATAGCGTAACCGCTTTCGAACGATTACTCGCTATGGTGCCGAGTGAAGTCAATGGCATTACACTGTGTCAGGGAAACTTTACCCTGATGACGGACAATCTGCCGCGTACCATTCGAGAGCTCGGATCAACAGGTCGAGTGTTTTTTGTGCACTTCCGAGATGTTCGCGGACGAGCCGAACGATTTGTGGAAACTTTCATAGATGAAGGTCAAACCGACATGCTCGAATGCATGCGGGCTTATCATAGCGTGGACTTCGACGGCATAATGCGAACGGACCATACCCCGACGTTAGCGGGAGATGATGCGGAAGTTCCGGGTTACTCAACCTTAGGGCGCCTCCATGCACTCGGATATATGGCGGGATTGCGGGATGCTGTGTTGTCCGAAGATCGCTCAAGTCAGCGAAATCATGTTTAAGTCTATCCCCAGGATCGTCGCCAAGAACTCTACATTTTAGTTACGTCTGTTGCGAAAAGAGGAAATGTGGTGGGATATCTCGGCATCGATGTAGGCACCTCGGCCGTAAAAGTTGGCTTTATGACCCGAAGTGGAGAGTGGGTTGTACGGTCAGCGCCCGTGGCGGGATCAGATGAAGCACTTCGAACCGGCATGATTGATCCCCGGAAATGGTGGAACGCCACAAAGACGGCATTAAAAAATTTGGACGAAGTTACCTCGCGAGAGCGTGTGGATTCTATCGGAGTCATTGGGAATACGCCAACATTGATCTTTGTAGACGGAGGCGGTGCACCGGTTTATCCGGCCATTTTATGGAGCGATACGCGGGCAACCACCGAGGCCAAAGAGTTGCTTAAGGAACATCCTCAAGAGGACTGGAACATGATATACGGAGGATACATGCCCGTATCGGCCGCCTACCCGTCAGCAAAGTTGCGATGGATGCAACGTCACGAGAGAGAGGTCATGGCTTGTACGGCTAAAATTCTTCAACCAAAAGATTTTGTCAATTTTCATCTGACTGGGGTTATGGCTGGAGATCACTGGACATCGAAAGGGTTGGTTCGGCTAGGCTCTGGCGGCCGTCACGACCCGCTCGAAGCTCTAGGGCTTGATGCAGCCCTGGCCCCGACATGTTCTCGACCCATAGACGTGATTGGGACGGTAACGACCCGTTCTAGTCGTGTGACCGGATTACCAGAAGGTACTCCTGTTATGGCCGGATGGAGTGACACACTGGGGGCTGTGGTGTCACTGGGTCTCAACTCCGGAGATGGTTTCATCTTAAGCGGCACGTCGGAAAGTATTGGCATTCTCACGCAATATGAGATATCAAACACCTCTTCTACCGTTTTGTGTGCCCCCGTGTGGGATTCAGGATACAAAGTAGTCTACGGCCCCACTTCCAGTGGACTAGCTACCTTACGCTGGGCAGAGACGGCGTTAGCGCTGGATCTGCTAAATGAAGCGGAGGAAGTCCCATTAAATGATGCGTTGCCGCTATTTGTGCCGTTTGTGCTCGGACAAAGGAGCCCCATCTGGAACGACCAAGTGCGGGGGGCGTGGTTTAATGTCGACATTCATACGACGCGAGAGCAGTTGGGTGCCGGAGTAGTGCTGGGAGTTGTGGCCGCGGAGCGCGATGTAATGGAGGCCGTTAGAAAACTTATGAACGACTACTCTTCGCGTATTGTCGTGACGGGAGGGGGTTCGAAGATTACATCACTTAATGAGTGGCGTACCGCAATTTTCGACGTCCCTCTGTTCCAAGTGTCGACCGATCCCGTGTTGGGTGCTGCATTACTCGCTTATTGGGGACTGAACCCTCATGACTTCCCACACGGTCCATCGGATCTCCGAAAGCCTCACCAGTTGGTGGGCGGAGTCCCTAAACCGTCTATTTATGACAGTTACCGCAAGGCAAAACAAGCCGTTCTTGACTATACAGCCGATGGAAGAAGGGATTGTTAACAATGCAGGACGCATTCCATGCTCTTTGCCGTCAACGCATCGTCCCGGTAATTCGTACCCAATCAGCATCAGACACCATTAACGTCATTCGAAGCCTACAGTCTGCCGGGATGCAAGTCATTGAACTAACGACGACGATTCCCAATGTGTTGACTATCGTTGCTCAATGTCGGCAAGACTGGCCCGATCTTATTTTGGCAATGGGTACGATTCGAACGGCCGAACAAGCCCAGATGGCGGTAGACGCCGGGGTATCACTGCTTATCACGTATAAGGTGTCGGAGGAGGTAGCCCGATGTGGACAGGCCAACAAGATTCCTTATATTCTCGGGGCATCCACTCCGTCCGAAGTCGACCAATGTTTGCAACTCGGAAGTCCGATAATCAAGTGGTTTCCCGCCTCCATAGGGGGGCCGCACGTGATTCGGGAGCTACATGGGCCGATGCCGGAAGCTCAGTTTTTCCCTACCGGCGGCATTACATTAGATTCCCTGAAAAAATGGTTCGTAGCTGGTGCGGTAGCCGTGGGAATTGGGGGGGATTTAATACGAGGGGATGTTTATCCCGGTGACGCAATAACA
>JAKADI010000235.1 GCA_021820675.1 Bacillota bacterium
CCAGTCGATAAGTTATAGGCGCCGGGATGGCGGAATAGGCAGACGCAGAGGACTTAAAATCCTCCGGGCAGTGATGCTCGTACCGGTTCGAGTCCGGTTCCCGGCACCATTTATTACGCGCGAAACCGCGTATTTTTTTTATGCTTTTAGCAGTTTCTCATCTTTCCTTTTTATCCTTAGATGATACATGGGCAAAACCTTCGAGAATTTATTAAGGAGTTCCCCGAACGCAATCAAACCGTTTATCATAGTGAATAGGGATAATGAGGGGGATACGTATCAATGATCAATCGTCAAGGCCGCAACCGCACCATCGTGTTTATGGTACTGGTGACGGCATCTTTTGCTGCTGTGGGAACCCGTTTTTGGGATTTACAGGTCAAAAATGGCAGCCATTTTCAGGCGTTGGCCCAGGCCGACACCTTACGGAAATTGCCAATCCCAGCGCCCCGAGGTAATATTGTCGCCGCGGACGGAAAAGTGATCGCGACGTCCAAACCGTCATGGACCTTGTATTACCTCGCCAATGGACATCATATGCCGATTGCGGAATTACGGTTACTGGCCCAAGAACTGGGCGAGTCCCCGTCTTATTTGAACAAGCTGATTAATAAGCAAGTTGCGCAACTGCCGGCCTATGATCCCGTGACGATTACCTCGGGTTTAACGGGTGCGGAGATGACAAAAATTGATGAGAACATCAATCAACTTCCCAATTTGAGAATTCAAGCCACGGCCGTTCGCTATTATCCCTACGGAAACACCATGGGGAATATTATAGGCTATACCCAGCGTATTAACGCTCAAGAATATCAACAATTAAAAAACAAAGGGTTTTCAATGACGTCGATTGTCGGAGCGGCAGGTCTGGAATACCAATATAATCAATATCTCCACGGTCATTCGGGGGGCGAATATGCGGAAGTCAACCGCCAGGGTCAATTGGTCAAGCTGTTGAGCCGTTCCGGTCCCACCCCTGGCGATACGCTGCACTTAACTATTAATTGGCGCCTGGAACAAACCGCCCAAAATTCGCTAGCCTACGTGATGAAAGCGATGCGGCATTCGACGGTGGGCTTTTCGCACAGTGCCGGCGCGGTCCAAGGTTCGGTAATCGCTATGAATCCCAATAATGGGGATATTTTAGCTATGGCCAGTCTACCGACCTATAATCCGAACAAGTTGTTGCCCACGAATCCTAAGCAATACAGCAGCTATTATTCCCAGCTGATGTCGAGTCCGCTTATCAAATTAGGGATCAGCCCTTTTGTCAACGAAGCTATTTCCGGCTGGTTTGCCCCGGGATCGGTGTTTAAGCCGATTATGGCGGTGGCGGCCTTGGCATCGAAAGTCGTGACACCGACCATGAAAATTTTCGACCCGGGTTACTTTCCAAAAGACCGGGCCTTCGGCAACTGGTATGCTCCGGGATTTGGGTGGCTCAATATCGAGCAAGCCATCGGCTTGTCCGATGACGTCTTTTTCTATACCCTGGGTTACCGCATGGGCATTAACACGATGGATCAGTGGATGCGCAAATTTTTGCTGAATAAGCCGACCCATATCGATCTCCCTAACGAAATAACCAGTCAGATACCGACTCCTGCGCGGTTGAATGCCTCCGGCCAGGGACCATGGACGTGGGGCTGGAATCTGAATACGGTAATCGGCCAGGGCATTGCCCGTTATTCCCTCATTGCGCTGGCTCGAGCGGATTCCGCCATTGCCAATGGGGGAACCTTGTATTGGCCCCATCTGGTGAGCAAAGTTACGACGGCTTCGGGGAAATTGGTGAAGACCTTTCGTCCCACGGTACAAGGGAAGATTAACCTGCCGGCGTCCGTATGGCATACGGTCCATAAAGGAATGGAGTTGTCGGCTCAAGATCCGAATATCGCCAAAGGGATATCAGGTACCGGTTACGGGGCTTTAGCCGGGCTGCCGGTGCCAGTGGCGTCGAAAACGGGTACGGCCCAGGTGATTTCGCAATCGAATAACTATAACGCGTTCTTCTTAACATACGGTCCTATGCCGCATCCCAAAATTTTAGTCCTGGTGTATATACGGGAGGGAAACTGGGGAGCGGATTCAGGCTTTGTGGCCCGAGCCATTTATGACCAGTATTTTAAAATTCAAGATCCTAAGGCGGGGCCCCTCTTTGACCAGGTATTTGGCTTGAATTGGAAATGGCCGTTTAGTTATCACCCGCCAGTGGCCCCCAAATATTAAGCGCAACGCTAAAAAAGGCTACCCACTTTCTATTGGAAAAACCCGGTAAAAACTTGCGTCAAGTCGTCTGTCGAGCCTATAGTAGGCTTGTAACAGGGGTGTCCCTTGGTTACCGGGAAAGAGGGATATTGTGGGAGTCAGCATTGGGACAGGATACGGTGGGGATACGAAGCAGGCGTTAGCAGAGGCACTGGGAGCTTTAGATCCGATGGTGGACTCCGAGTCTCTCCAGCTGATCTTGGTCTTTGCATCCCGTATCTATGATCCCTACGTTCTCGCCTCGTATTTGAGCGATCGGTTTTTTGGTGTGCCGGTGGTGGGGGCTTCAACCAGCGGTGAACTCTCACCCGCTGGCTACACCAGTCATTCCCTAGTTGTAGCCGTCTTTTATGATATGCCGTACCGATTTGGGGTCGCGGGGATCCGCGAAATTGGCGGAGATCCCCGTGCGGCAGGATTTTTGACAGCAAAACGGGCCTACCAAGCGATAACGGATCATGGGCCATTCGCGACCTTATTGCTGTTGACCGATGGTCTTTCTCCGCGTCAGTCGGAAATCATTCATGGCGCCTTTCAGTTTGCTGGGGCCGACATCCCGATCGTCGGTGGGGCGGCAGCCGATGACCGGACACTTCATCAAACATTTCTAATTATGGGCCCTCACGTGTATCACCATGGCGTAGTTGGCGTATGGATCGAAGGTCAAACCCCCGTGGGCGCAGCGATCGAGCACGGCTGGGAATCGTTGGGGGATTTCATGCGTGTGACGAGCGCGGATGGGTCGGTCATTGAACAATTGGATGGTCAACCCGCTCTGGAACGATATCTCCAATCGATGGGACTGCCTCTTGATGCATCCCATGACACGCGGGTCTCGACCTTGGGCATTGTCCACCCATTGGGCATTGTTTCCTCTGACATGCCGTTTCAAGTGCGGCATGTCCTCAAAGAGCAGGGAACCGCTTTGGTCTGTTTTGGGGATGTTCCCCGTAGTTCTTTGGTATCAGTGATGACCGCAACCCCGGAGCAACTTCTCACGAGCAGCGAACACGGTGCGCGATTGGCGATGGGTCGGGCGGGGAATCCGCATGTAGCGATCATTTTTTCGTGCGTCGCCCGTGCCGCTGCGTTAGGGGACCGCGTTCGAGACGAGGCTCTGGCCATCGGGCGCGGTGTGGGCAATCTCCCCGTGCTCGGCTTTTACACGTATGGAGAATTTGCCAGATTACCGGGCCGGGTGGGCTTCTATAACGGGTCCTTGGTCGCAATGGTACTTTAACCTTGGGGAGTGATCAGTCTTGGAGGTGTCAAAGCTTTTAAACGGTTACCAGCGGCAAGTCATCCAACTTAACAAAATCGACCAAATCCATGCCATTATGTCTGAAGGGGAAAGAATCACAAACAATCTAGAAAAGCTGGTTGAGTTGTTGCGCGATTTGTTTTTATCGGATATTGTTGGGGTATTTTCCGTGGATGATGCGCGTATTAAGCCACTCGCCCATACCGGATTCTTCGCTGGAACCTGTCCCTTTGAAGAGATTAATTACCCGGAGATTCTGAATGAAACATCCGGCAATTATGTGCTGTGGGATGAGTCAAGCTCGTGGAATACCGTGGTCGCCTGCTCCTATCATGTAAAGTACGCCATTTTTTTACCGATCTTGGCCCGTAATACCCCGATGATGGGGATTCTCTCACTCTACCGTTGTTACCCCACGCCTTACGACCAGGAAGATATTGCGCTATTGGTCGACGTGGCCTCCAGATTGGGAACGTTGTGGCAAACCCAGCGTCAGCGAGCTATCACACAGTGGCATTTATCGGTTTTGACCCGTATGAGCCAATTAGTCCTGGAGATTGACCGGGCGAGTCGGGACGATGGGCAGCTTATGGCCAATATTCCTGAGGTTACAGATAGATTGCTGGGACTTCCCCAGGGTTCAGCCGGCTGGGGATATCCCGGGGACAATGATTTGGGTGTCATGCTTGCGCCGGATATGACCTTGGTTGTGCCCGGCCCTCAGCCCGATTTCGCGCGAGTTGCGCTCGACATTTGGGTCGCTAATATCCAGCGCCTCTTAGACGTGAAACGCTTGACGAGCCGTCTGGATTACATGGCGCATCATGACGCCCTGACCGGGTTGCCTAACCGGGCTGCTTTTCTCGATACGCTCACGTCATGGGATTTCTCTGGCGAATCTCTGGGATTAATGTTGTTTGATTTGGACAATTTTAAGCGGGTGAACGATTACTACGGGCACTTAACTGGGGATGCCGTGCTTTGCCACGTGACGGATATCGCCCAATCTGTCTTGATGAAGGACGTAGATGGCACAGCCATTCTGGCCCGGTATGGCGGGGAAGAGTTTGTCTACG
>JAKADI010000236.1 GCA_021820675.1 Bacillota bacterium
TGAAAAAAATCTATCCCCGTCGATACAGCCAAGGGTGGGGCTGTGGACCCACGTCGTAAAGCAGCGGATGTTGTCGATGGCAATTTTACCTCAGACACATCCGATCGAAGGGGACACCCCTTGGAGCTTATTTAAAGAAGGAATGTCCACATTACCCGGTTTGGCCATCACGGTTCGCCTGCGAACCGGTGCGTGGTTTTGTCTTTGGCTGATCCTTTTTACCCTGGGCACAAAAAAGCTGAGAGAACAGGTTGCGGCCAAGTCCTTATCAGGACAGCGCGGACTCCTAATGAATAAGATGAAGGTCATGTTTTATGGGATTAAAAAGATAGGCTTGCCAGGTCTATAATGGCCCAACATCACCGAAGTCCCCATGTGGTAAAGGGCCTCGGGGAACGTTAGTCAACGGGTGGGTTTTATAAACCGGAGATGGTGTCATGGCGTTGCCTTTTGCTTGTTTAACTAAGAAAAGGTGATGATGTTTGACAATGTCTGGTCCCATGAGATCATGGGCGCCCACTTTGTCATCTCGATAAGGCGAGACGGATCGCCGACTAGTCTCGGAGTATCTACGGGACGGACTTTCTCAGGATCGATTTCTATGAGGGAAATGTCTAAGTGAGCCAATTGCAATAGACGCATCACGACATCTTGTATTGAACGTGGCACACCTGAACAGAGATTATAGACTCCGGTCAGACCGGAGTTTTCGACGATTTTTACATACGCGGCTGCAGCGTCGCGAATATCGAGAAAATCGCGAATGGGGGAGAGGTTGCCTACGCGTACAGATTGTGCCGTTCCACGGCGTATAGAAGCAATCTGACGAGCAACGTCGGTTATTACAAACCCCGGCTGTTGACCTTGGCCTATGATGTTAAACGGGCGAATGATGGCGAGTTGGGTGTCTGCACGAGGCTGCAGCTGAGTGAGCAAACATTCCGTTGTGAGTTTGGATATGCCATAGGGATTAATCGGGCCGAACGGCGAGCTCTCACGCAACAATCCGACAGATTCATCAGGGCGATAGATTTCTGCCGTACTGGCATACACAACACGGGGGACCTGGTTTATTTGAGCCGCCTGCCAAATGTTTAGCGAGCCGAGCACGTTAGTATCTAAGGTTTGCGAGGGTTCGAGCCATGATCGGGCTACCGAACTTTGGGCTGCTAGGTGGACCACGACGTCAGGGTGGGTGTGAGATATGACATCATACACGGCTGTTCGGTGTGTTAAATCGATGCTGTGGGGACCTTGACTAGTGGGGCCTGTCATAGGGACAACATCATGCCCGCGCGCAGTCAACAGAGAACTTACATGCCGGCCGACAAACCCGTCAGCACCGGTAACAAGCACCCGCATTATTGGATTCCTCGAATTTGTGCTATGACGTGGCGGGCAGCTTCTTGTTCAGCAACCAGCTTTTGATCTGCGTCGACCATGATGTGAATTAACTGATCAAAGGTGACCGAAGGGGTCCAGCCTAACATAGTGTGGGCCTTGGTGGCATCGCCCACCAATAGATCCACTTCAGCGGGTCGTACAAATTTTTTGTCGGTCACCACATAATTGCGGTAATCGAGACCGGCTGCCTGAAAACTCTTGTCCACCCATTCTCGTACGCTATGTGTCTGGCCGGTGGCCAGTACATAGTCGCCTGGCTCCTCGGCTTGCAGGATGCGCCACATTCCTTCGACATAGTCCGGAGCATATCCCCAGTCCCTTTGAGCATCCAAGTTGCCCATCCGCAATTCAGTCTGCAGGCCAGCAGCAATGCGGGCCGCGGCGTATGTCACCTTGCGGGTGACGAACTCCATTCCCCGACGGGGGGATTCATGATTGAAGAGAATTCCTGACGAGGCAAACATGCCGTAGCTTTCGCGAAAATTAACGGTCATCCAATGGCCGTAAACCTTTGCAGCCCCATAGGGACTGCGAGGATAAAAGGGAGTATGTTCGTTTTGGGGAACCGTTTGAGCTTTGCCAAACATTTCGCTGGTCGATGCTTGATAGAAGCGAATCTTAGGATTGACGTCATAGATGGCGTTAAGTAAACGGGTTACCCCTAATCCCGTGACCTCGCCCGTCAATATCGCTTGAGTCCAACTTTCGGGTACGAACGATTGAGCAGCCAAGTTATAAACCTCATCGGGGTTGTAGGTTTCAAGAATATGGCGCAACGATTTCTCATCGAGCAAATCTCCGGAAACCAGCTCCAAACTCTCCCCCAAATGATAGATGCGTTCAGTGGGCACCGTACTGGTACGGCGGATGAGACCAATCACCCGGTAGCCTTTTTGCAACAGCAATTCGGCTAAATACGACCCGTCTTGACCAGTTACACCAGTAATGAGTGCGGTTTTCATTGGAACATCTCCTTTGACGAGCACGATGACGTATAAGACCTACAGTCCACATTGTCCCAACTTGGGGCTACACCCTTGTTGTCCTATACTTTGTGAGGACGATACAAACCATTCGACATGCCACAGAAAATTTCCTGCACCGCAACATGGTGGTCTTTGTCTGCCGATCTGGCTGATTTTAACTAATGCTCAGAGCAGGAGTTTTCCCCTCAGCGGCGAAATGGTTATAGAGCAGGCAGGAGAATTTACTGACATCGTGAGGCGAACACTTTAATTTTAGGTCAAAACTATGAGATAGACAGAAAATGCCATGGTTCAGCGAGATGAAACAACACCGTGCGGTTCGAGATCTTCCTTCACGGTCGGCGATGCACGAAAAACCTGCATCCCGCCATGGCTTCTACGCGGATTTGTATGTCGGTGTTGTCACGGCAATTGCTTTATGGATCTCCACTCTAGTACCACATATTGCCCCTATTCGAGCGATTTTGGGGTTGATTGTTGGGCTGTTTGTGCCTGGATATCTGATGACGGCGCTGTTATTCCTACCAGGAAAAATATCGCAACTAGAACGAATTGGCTTATCTTTTACCATAAACATTGTCATTGTTATCGGGACGGCATTTTTGATGGCGCTAGGGCATATTCCGCTCACCGCCAAAAATTTGACGGTTTTACTGTCCTTGTTGACAACGGTCTTGGCCGCAGCCAATTTTTGGCTTCGAAAAACTAAGAAAATTAATGTAACGGGCTTGGGCTGGGTGCGAGTTGTCGACAAACGATCGGGAGCCAATTTTTGGCTCCGGGAGAAGCAAAGATTTACCGCCTTACGTCTGGGCTGGTTGCGGCTGATTGACCGTCGCATAGCGGCTTACCTAGGGAGTGCAGGAATCCTCATAGCTATCACAGTCCTCATTGTCGCGCATACCTTGAGCATAAGGTCGGTGGCTTTTTCGATCACTTCCCCAGCGGGAGAGTTGTCCGGATTTCCCTATCAAGTCGCAGTGGGACAGCGCTATCCCATGACCCTTCATATCAATAATCCGCATGGTGCCACAGAGGCCTATGTATTAAAGGAAACAGCCAACAACCGGTTGGTGATGGTTGATCGTGTCAGGGTGAAGGCAAAGGGCGGTTGGCAAGAAAACATTGTTTTGCCAGTGTTTCCGACTGCCAACACGATGCATGTGGCTTTTCGGCTCCTAAGTCTGAAAGGAGTGGTGGTGCGCCAGTTATGGATAACATACCAAATTACGCACTAAGACGCGCGCGGACCAAACACACCTTTTGGACATGGTCAGTCTTTGAACTGTGGCTTTATGTCATCGTACTAGGACTGACCGAAATTGTATCAGACATTCTGGCTCCACTAGTAGGAATATGGCTCCACGCGTTATTGGCAGCTATCGTCATTTATCGGGCTACAACAGTACAAGACTCTGCACGTCAACGATTTTTCTGGACCTTTTCCATTTTGCCTTTAGTGCGCATCGTAAGCTTCGCCATTTCGGCCAAGGCCCTACCGGGCGTGTGGTATTACGTGCTGGCGGAGACCCCGCTGTTGGGTGCTACCCTAGCGGCCAGACAAGTGTTTCATCTATCATGGCACGACCTAGGTGTCGCTTGGCCCCGGAAGTGGGGGATTGTGCTGCTTACCATCGTAACCGCGCCGTTTTTGGGATTGCTTGAAAGTTATTTGATCCATCCCGCAGCATTGATATCTCGTTTGACATGGGGACAAGCGATCGTTCCCTCGCTGTTATTGGTGATTTTTACTGGGCTCTCAGAGGAACTGCTGTTTCGGGGGTTACTGCAGCATTACAGTATAAAATTAATGAGCTACTGGCTGGGCATTTTATATGTAGCTTTGGCATGGAGTCTTTTACACATCGGTTGGCACTCGGGCGGCGATGTATTCTTTGTATTTATGGTTGGGTTAGTGTGGGGATGGATTCGGGAAAAAACGGGATCAATTATCCCGACAATGCTTGCCCACGGTCTGGCCAACGTCGTGTTATTTTTGGTTGTGCCCTTTGTAAAATAAAAAACGTGATTGAGCAACAGTGCTGGCGCAATCACGTCGTTGGCAATCTTGGGTACTAGTGAAAAAATACGCTGATTTGTTGAAAGAGGACCACCATTACAGCAAGGCCCAGCGGCGCAATGACTATCGCGAGTCCCCGTTGCAGTTCCACAGCTGATCCCATTTTGGACGACGATAAAAC
>JAKADI010000237.1 GCA_021820675.1 Bacillota bacterium
TTGAGGAACATTATGGATGCAAATAGGCGGGTGATGGAGAGAGGAGTGTTCCTTGAGGAACAATGCAGCATATCGTAGGCGCGCTGATTAATGGTCTGGGAATAATTTTCGGATCATTGATAGGCTTGCTAAGTGGGAACAGGCTGAGTGTTGAATTCCGTCAGCAAGCTCTGCGGATCATTGGCATTGTTGTTGTTTTGATTGGCTTTAAAATGGCTTGGCCGTTGCCGAACGCCATTAACACCCTCTTATCTCTTGTATTGGGATTGTGGGTGGGATCGTGGCTTCGTATTGATGATCGCTTGGAACGGCTTGGCCGTTGGGCGGAATCACGGGTTGGGACTGCTGGGTTCGCTAAGGGCTTTATTTCTGCTACCCTTATTTTCAACGT
Organism: Bacillota bacterium; assembly: GCA_021820675.1. GTDB lineage: Bacteria > Bacillota > Sulfobacillia > Sulfobacillales > Sulfobacillaceae > Sulfobacillus. The sequence continues at coordinate 392 of JAKADI010000237.1, forward strand.
TGGAGCCATGTCCATCGTAGGTTCCTTACAAAATGGGTTATCTGGTCGGTTTAGTATTTTGGCCACCAAGGCGGTCCTGGATGGTACGACCTCCATCATTCTCACATCAATCGCAGGTTGGGGCGTTATCATGGCTTCGGTCGTTACAATTCTTTATGAGGGGACGTTGTCGCTGTTAGCATCTTTTTTGGCACCAATCCTTCGAGGGGTTCTGCTAACGGATATTACCGCTGTTGGTGGTCTTATGATTGCAGCTATTGGTATCAACTTCGTCCTTGATAATGGAACGATTAAGATTGGAAATTTGTTACCATCTCTAGCATTTCCAGTTATTCTAGTGTGGTTGAAGAATCATGGATTATATTTTTTGTGACGGGAGGTCTCCTCATGCTAGGGCGTATACCGGTAAGCGGGTTAGTTATAGGGAGCACAGTGGCTGCAATCGTATCTCTACTTCTGGCAGTGGCTGCGTGGACATCAGCCGTACGGTTAAAAACTCGTCTGAATCGGGTATTGCGTGGTGGAATTAATGTCGAAGAATCCTTAGCTAAGACCTACGAGGAGGCTGCGAATGCTAAGCAGGTCGCCGGTCAGTTTGACCAGCGTATCACGCTCCTAGAAGCGCAACAATCCCAAACCATCAACAAATTGGGGTTGGTACGGTTTAATCCTTTCGATGACACCGGTGCAGACTTATCTTTTTCTCTTGCCCTATTAAACGATTCAGGGACTGGAATTGTGCTGACCAGTTTGTGGGGACGTGACGAGGTCAGATTATACGCAAAACCTGTAAAGGCACAAGACAGTCGCTACGCGCTCAGTCAGGAAGAACGGCGGGCTATTGACTTGGCCGTTACGACGCGCCTATCCAAAGATACCGATGATACGCCATCCTCCTCGGCTTCCTCACGTTAACCCCAAACTTTGAATAAAGGCTTCCGCAATACATGAGGCCATCTTCATTACCATATTCAGTCGGGTATTTTGTAAGACAAAAAACTCCATAAAGCCCCCGACGTTGACAGTGCCTGTCAAATGATATCGCCCCAGAGCCGGCAGTTGCTTATTTACCCCGGCTCCGGGCTTCAAAGGACCCAAGGCAGCCGTCAAGGTCCCGACATCCGGTAATTTTCCCAAAGATGCATCGATGGCAAACACCCGACTCGTGAGTAGCGAGGGGTAGTAGCGGATATAATCTGCCAGATTAGCGGCATGCACCGGGTCTTCCAAACTTCCAAACAGACGAATAGGACTCAGACGCTTGAGGGCTAGATTCGTACCCACCAATGGACCCAAAGCGTCGCCTGTTGATCGATCGGTTCCAATACAGAGGACGGTCTCTGGAATGCCTTCTCGCCGCCAAAGCCACTTTAGTGCTGCGCTTAATTCCAGAACTGCTCCTGGGGCATCATATTGCACACGTTTTTCTTGATGTCCATCAGAGGCATGATTGACCCCCATAATCTCGGCCACGCTTGTTCCCTCCATATCTATGACTATTTTATCCAACTGACGTCATAGATGTACTTAGAAGGGGGAAATCTATGCGATTTAGAGTGATTACAGCCGTGGCTTTGGCCTACGTTGGCACTGTTATTGGCGCTGGTTTTGCCAGTGGCCAAGAAGTTTGGCAATTTTTCAGCCGGTTTGGTGCGCACGGATTGTGGGGTATCGTTCTGGTTACAGCGATTTTTGCCATGGTTGGCGCTGTGGCCTTAGATCGAGGCCGTCAAGGTTTAGAGAATTTTGCTGACCTTCTCCATCGGGTGTATTCGCCGAGGATCGTCCGACTCAGTGAGGGGATGATTGATGCCTTCTTGTTTGCGGGACTTAGTGTTGCTGTGGCTGGCGGAGGAAGTACGCTGACGCACTTTGGTCTGAATGCGTGGTTAGGCAAACTGGTAACCCTGGCAATCATTTTATACATTGGTTACCTGGGAGTGGACGGCGTGATGAAAATAAACGCCCTCATTGTTCCCTATCTCATTTTTGTTATTGTCATTACGAGTTTCATTGTTGGCTACCGTCAATCTGCGGTCCCGGGTCCCGCAATTCATTCTTGGCACTGGTTTTTGTCAGCTCTCCTTTATGTGTCGTATAATTTATTCACGGCGGTCTTGGTTTTGGTTGGTCTTGGCGGCAAGATGAGTTCACGGCGGGAAGTCTGGTATGCTGCCGGCCTAGGCGGGATGATCCTAGGTTTCTTGCTTTACGTCGAGCACCGGGTTTTGACTGTGTTACCGCTGATCCAGGATTTACCCATGTTAACGGTTGCCAATCACGCCAACAGCCACCTCGGGACCCTATACGCGGTGAGTCTATGGCTAGCCCTGTTGACAACAGGTGTAGGAATTGCTTTCGTGTTTCGTCAGCGATATGGAAGCCACAAATTGCTCGGATTGACCTTGGTTTTGATCTTAACCCAGTGGAGTTTTCAAACGCTTGTCAGTCATTTCTATCCGGTGATGGGGTCCCTGTCCGTCATATTGTGGCTACCGGTATTTGTGTCTATCAGAGGGGCGAAGTAAAAAGTTGAACAACTCAAAAGGTGTGGACAGTGGAGAGTGGGACCATCACGGTCAAGTATGGCTAGAACAGGGTACTAAGGCCTGGGAGACTGGTCAACATGAGGAGGCAACCCAATTTTTCAACCGAATTGTGGATAGGTATCCCAATCGTCCTGAAGGGTATAACAAATTAGGGGTAATCTATGCCGAAATGGGTCAGCACGAGTATGCCGAGAAATATTTTCTTTATGCGTTGTCCAAGGAAACTTTGCATGTGCCGGCTCTGACCAATCTGGGCAATGTTTACTTAGAACGTGGTGAAATTGATGAAGCCATAAAGCATTATACGCTCGCATTGCAAACTGATCCCGAATATCCCCCGGCTCATCGCAATTTAGCGATTGCTTATCGCCGATTGGGACGTATCGGTCCGTCGGTTAGACATCTGAAACGATCCCAGTGGTTAGAAACGCGAGAACGGGTGTCCGCTGATCAGCCACTGTCTGGGGACACAAGGACTCAACCGTTCTGGCAGGTCATTTTTAGGCGACCGGGGATATGGCTTGTCCTCGCTGCGTTGCTCATACTTTGGGTGATAGGATGGGGAATACATTGAAACAGCACAGACACAAGCGTTCCCCAAGATTCGTTGGTGTCATTATATCTATTTTTCTTCCCATCATCGTTTTGCGGGTTTCGACATCGTACTTTCGGATCAGGACAGAACTTAGCGGCTTTCTGATCGAGTTTGTCCTAGCAGAACTGGCTGTTCAGACGGGAATCTCCCTCTGGCGTCCTCAACCGGTCCAGACGATTGTTGAGGACATCCTCATTGCCGCTTTAGCTGGCGTTGGTGCATGGCTCGCGGTCAGATTATCGGTGGCTCAGGGGGGTGTTGGGGTTGGTCCCGGCTTGTTGGCTCTTCTAACTGCCTATATATTATGGTTATGGCCTCATGCGCGTCACCGGTCGTAAAGAACTGACGGAGACAGGGGGAAGATGGGATTGCGTTGGATCGATATAGCTATCGTTTTATACATTGCCATCGGTGCTTTTAGCGGATTGAGGCGTGGCTTGGTGACGGTCCTGTTTAGTCTCTCCGGCTATATTGTGGGAATCATTGTTGCGACTCAATATCAGGCCTTTCTTACCCAATCGCTCATGACGAGCTTGCCCATAGCCAGATGGACGCGTCATTTATTACCCGGTCCGGCATCGAGTATTCCTGGCTATACTATCCAAGCTGATAATCTCATTCATACTCTTGTCGCCTTGCTCGTGTTTTTAGCCATCGTGGGCGCGGTGGAATTTGTGGGCCGTGTGGTCGGCGAATTTCTGACTCGAGTCGTAAAAACTCTCCGTATAACAGGGTTTCTTAACAAAGTCGGAGGGGCAGTTGCCGGGTTAGCCGAACACGGTATATTAATTGGCCTGTTGGTCACTGTGATTTTTGCTTTACCCTTGTTGAATCACAGTCCTCTAACTACGGCGCTGCGACATGATCGATTGGTTATGGCCCTGGCAGGATTGTTTGGACATATCGCCAAATTACCGGGGGGAACCTTTCTCTGATGCACTTATCGAACACGTTACTCTCTCACATCATCACTGCCGGCGTCATTGTCGTGGCAGCCAGCATTTTTGTTCAGGTTATCAGTCGACTGTTTAAACGGATGGAA
>JAKADI010000238.1 GCA_021820675.1 Bacillota bacterium
GTGTTTATCAAACACCTTTTTGATTTCTGACGTGGTTTCCCGCATGATAACACTCCATTTTTGGTTAATTTGGTTGGCACCCAATTACACCAAAAAACCCAGTGTTCATGCGGCCTTCAGCGTGGCGCGAAAATTTGTTGTGGATTCGCGGTGCGAAAGTCAAGTCATCACTGTATCCCACGTATACCATAAAGATTCACCTTATGGCAATAATGGTAGTCCCTTAGGATGTGGGTTATCTTATCACTAACTACTCAATTTGCTATGATATCCTAACGTTCCGTAATTCATTACACACGGAGAATGCGGCGGTTGTAGGACAGAAAAGGGTAGGAAAATAGCTATTTTGCTTTTAACTTTCTGCCGCAACCTAGTGACGGCGTCGACCATGGCCTTTCTTGGACTTCTTTTTATTGGAGGATGTCTTTTTTGTATAAGGATTGTCGTGAATTTTGCCGACTTCAGCTTTATCTTCCGGCTGGACCGATAGTCCCATCTCTTGTAGGCTTAGATACTGGCGTGGTGCCCACAGTGACGCTGCCTTTATCTCAAATTTTCCACTAAGACGGGAATCATATTGGACCAGCAGAACCTTTCCGTGGTCCTTCATAGAAAAATCCAATGGCGGTTTTTGTTCAGGATCTTGCCAGTACTTCTTAGGAAGGTTCCAAAACTGTCCGCGCACCGCCACGCGTACGTTACCTAGCACACGAAAGTCTTGAATTAGCGTCCGCCATAGTTGAACACGCTTATCTTGAGAATCAAATCCCAATATTCTCTGTAATCCTTCCATCACCCACTGAAGAGCAATACCATCAAGGCCATCAATAGGATTCAGTGCAGATGGCGGATAGATATTACTATGGAGCAAGTCATTGCGGAATCGGAGGAGCTTACGGAATACCTCGTCGGTCTCCGTTAGTTGACGACCTAACAGCATGATTCCGCGATTCGTTAAAGGTTTATCTTCATCATTCTGTTCTGGAGGCATTTCCGTATCTCCACGCCAAGCGTCTGCCGTCTTGCGGAGCAAAATATCTATGGCTTCCAGTGCACTCCAAAAGGCCGAGAAGCGGTCGCTAGGGCGACGATGCTCTAATCCCAATCGAAACCAATGCAATGCATTTTCTAGTCGGTAAAGGTCTTTGCCTTTATGATTAATGAGTTTAGATGCAAAAGTATTCTGCCATAGCGTCCAAACTTCCACTATGGATGCATCGACAGAACGATGAAATTCCGGGGCGCGATTCCAGAGATCCCAAACCAGCACTTCGCGTGGAATCGCTTCTGGATCGATTTGTAGCACAAAAAGCCAAAACGGTTCGCTATTTGCGGTGCCAGACCCCACTGTGAGAAAATCTAACAAGAGCCCTGTGATGAAGTCAGCCTTGTAAATTGCTTCATCTATAGTCGCTGCTGACGTTTTGACTACGGCACCAAAAACTCCATGAATAAATTCGGGAGGTAAATGCTTAGAATTCACGGTTATGTTGGTAAATCGGACAGTGGTGTCCGCATCGTCCCCGATGTCTAAGTCTAGGATCGCAGTGCCCATTGACAGCATCGACGGAACTGCCGCTACACAACGGTACCGATGCATCACGAACCTCCTCAACAACAATCTCCCTACTTTAAATTTTCGACATGTCCACAGGCTTTTCCTTCATAAACTAGCAGGGATTTGCCGAAATACTGTCAAAATCATTTAAACAGTTCGTTGGGCGACCGACATTATGCTGATGAAATTGATTATCGCTGGGGTTCTTGCTCTCGTAGAACTTGTGGAATTATTAGGTCTTGTATTTACAAAGGTTATGTTGGGAAAAGACATTCAGATAAACTTTCAGCAAGTAGTGGATCTCGGATGGACAATGATGATGGCCCGTAAACCCCATCAACGCATCGAATTTCTATTCGTGTAACCAAAATTCCAGCAGGTGCGCTCGCCAGCCTCCCAGAACTTCTCGAAGGCCTGCCTATTTGAACCGAGGGCTAAGACTACCGCGCCGTTTAAACGTCAGCCAGCGAAATTAGCGTCATAAAACAGCTACGCAGCCACAAAAGGAATGTCCGGTGGCTGGGATTGTTGGGATCTCGCCGAGAAGAAGGCTCTGGAATTGGTGTGGGAGACCATTCCTGGTTTGGTGGGAAGCTTATGACTGAAGAGGGTAGTTTGGACTAAGCAGTGGAGCAATTCCAACCTCAAATTGCACATCGTCGAAGATTGGCTGGAGAAAGTGGGCTACATATACTAGGTGTTTAAGGCTCCATGTCGTTTCGCTCGATGGTGGGTTCCCAGTTTAGATAATTATGTGTCCTGTGGTGCACAGGGAAGCTGATGCGAAACAGGTTCGGTTAACTATTTTTCTTTCTGGGATTGTTGTACACCTACTCATGCCTGTTTCGGAGGAAAGTCCACCAACACCAAACCTACCACTTAGGAAGCGCATTGCGTGAGGTATAAGTGAGGGCTCCATCTATATCGAGTCCGATCGGGAAATATCCGACATTCCTAGATCGTTAGAGCGAATGAAATCGTTTTTCCTGATACAAACCCGAAATTGCCTCGTGCCTTCAGCTGAATCATGCTTGTCGTCCTCCCCCGTGGACCTTAGGAAATAATAAGGCTCGGGCTCCGTACCAAATATCCTAAAAATCTGACATATTGCAGGTGCTATCACCTTGACGTCCGATAATCATTTGGTAATAATGAGGATATCTGGTAGGAAAGTGGATGACTCTATATGGCGAATCTGGTGGAACCGACTCCGGATACCATTCGACGCTTACGTGCCCGCTTGGGTTTGAGTCAAGCTGAATTGGCAGAACGCTTGGGTGTGGCGTATACCTCCGTTAACCGATGGGAAAATGGTCATACCAAACCCTATCGTTTGGTCTGGGAACGCCTCTTGGCTATGGCGGGACCCGGCACTGTCACCGACCTTCCTTCCCTGAGACCAGACTTGGCATTACATGACGGTCAGCATGCCCACCAGCAACCGGATACCACGCGAACTCCACGAATAGATTTTCAATCGTCCGCCGAAGCTGTGCGCGTTGCGGCGGAAGCGGAATGGCTCGCTTACGGCTACTTGGTCAATCCTACCTTCGCGGCGGAAACGTCTCTGATCGACCCTTTGCCCCATCAGCGCATAGCCGTATATGACATGATGTTACCCCAACCCCGCTTGCGATTGTTGTTGGCTGACGACGCGGGCGCGGGCAAAACGATTATGACCGGCCTTTATATCCGGGAGATGCTTCTCAGGCACCGTTTGCGGCGCGTTCTGATTATGGCACCGGCCGGGCTGGTGGGCAACTGGCAACGGGAGCTGGACACCTTATTCCGCCTTAGGTTTCGTATTGTGTCCAGTGCGGATGCCCGACAAGGGAACCCATTTATTGGGCCAGCCAGTCATCAACTCATTGGGAGTGTCGATACCTTAGCGGGAGATCGGATGCGGGAGCAACTTCAAGACCCTGAAGTCGAGCCGTATGATTTGGTGGTGTTTGACGAAGCCCATAAACTGGCAGCCGATCAAGAGCCGGATGGATCGATTCGCAGAACCCAACGTTATCGGCTCGCTGAGGTCTTGGTCGGGGCCAGCCCCGAGCCGGAGAACGCATTAGGATGGACGGCTCGTCACCTCCTGCTGTTGACGGCCACCCCCCATATGGGGAAATCTTATCCGTATTTTGCCCTCTGGCATCTGTTGGAACCCGAGGCCCTTTCCACCCCGGAGATGCTGGAACGTTATGATGAGTCCCAACGCATGCGCCATTACATCCGCCGCACGAAAGAAGAAATGGTTACGTTTGATGGTCGACGTCTGTACCCTACCCGGGAATCAAGGACGCTGACTTACCCGCTGCAGGGATTAGAGCGGATCCTTTATGATCGGACGACCGAGTACATCCGGGCGTCGTATAACCGCGCGGCCATGTTAAACCGGTCGGCAGCTCGCTTAGCCATGAGTGTTTTCCAGCGCCGATTGGCCAGTTCGGCCTATGCCCTGTTGCGGTCCTTGGAGAGACGTCGGGATCACCTTGATGGCTATTTAACGCAGGCGTCTGCCAAGCAACTCGACTTCCAGTCCATCCAAAAATCACAGCAAAATTGGCAGGACGATCCGTTTGAAACCCAAACCGGGGATGAAGAAGCGGGCGAAGGGGGGCAGGAGGAGCATGAAACGCATGAAGATCAAGCTCTGACGACCCTCGTCGTGTCCTCCATTCCCGAACTGCGCCGAGAGCGGGACGAGGTGCAAGCCTTAATGGATCTGGCACAGGAGGTCCTGGACGCGCAGGATGAAGCCAAGTTTGTCCGACTACGCGAACTCGTGCGCGATCCCCAGTTTCAGGGCGAAAAGCTGCTCATCTTTACCGAACATCGCGATACCCTGCAATATTTGACGGATCGGTTAGAAGCTCTGGGTTTTGAAGGCCGGCTGGCTAGGATTCATGGAGGGATGCCGTACCGGGAACGGGAGGCTCAGGTGGCGCAATTACGGTTGCCGGCTTCGCAAGGCGGGGCCGATATTTTAATTGCTAC
>JAKADI010000239.1 GCA_021820675.1 Bacillota bacterium
TATTACATAAGTGGCAATTGAGGAACTAAACTGAAAATAAACACAACCACATTTATTGAAAAGTATCATTCTTATCGACTGGTGAAGTTGCTGTTTGAAATCCCGACGACGTCTTTTCGTTAGAGAGAGGGTGAAGAGTGTATGAGTGTTGCGAGGCCCGGTGTTTCGCGTCCTCGAATAGTATCGGGTGTTCGGTGGAAGTATGTGCTGATTCCGCTCACAATTACATGGGCATTAGCCTTTGTAGGGCAGATCAGTATTTCGCTAGTCATTGCCAATCCTCAATTTTTGCGTGAGACCGGATTGGTTGGACATGCGCCACTTCTCGGTCTTCTTTCTAGTGTATTTCTCGTAAGTTACGGGGTCAGTGCGTATTTTTGGGGAATGGCCGTGGACCGTTGGGGACCACGAAGGACAATGCTACTGGCGATTGCACTGCTTGCTCTGACGGAATTTGGTTTTGCTAGTTCACATAACGTGGTTGAACTTTTCGTTTCTCGGACGTTTTTGGGAGTTGCAGAGGGCTTTTCATGGCCGGTGTCATTGGCTATCACGGCCCGATGGTTCCCGCTTCGGGAGCGCGCCGTCTCCAACGGCATTTGGCTAGACGGGTGCAATGTAGGGACTATTGCCTGCTTTCCACCAATGGTTGCGATGATGGTTACTATGGGCTGGGCAGCGCCGTTTTGGGCGCTTGGCGCAGCGACCATTGTCATTCTTATGCCGATATACCTTTGGCTTTTTCGGGATTCGCCCGAAGTTGATAGTAGGGTAGGCGAAAAGGAACGGGAGTTGATAGCATCTGACCAGTTTATTGGAAAGGACGAATCGGATTTAGCTTTTCGCCTTAATCAAGTATTTCTCGGGGCTCCTTTTTGGTTGCTGACGGTGATTGGCATATGCGGAGGATTCGAGACATTTGGCTTGACCACGTGGATTCCGAGCTATCTAGTTCAGGCTCGGCATGTGGCATTTGCACATGCCGGATGGTTTTCTTCACTTCCCTTCTTTTGGGCGTTAATTCTCATGCCCTTACTTTCCTACTTGGAAACGCACTACGGTCGGGTTGTTTTGTGGAACCTCGGCGTATCTCTCCTGATGGCATTTTGCCTATGGATGGGATTAGTGGTTCCCTCGGCACTGGCAAGCGCATTGTTGTTAGGTGCGGCTTTCGGTATGGGAGTAACTTTTTCAGTTAGCGCCAACACCGTGCTTCATACTCTTGCACCCAGCAAACACATGGGGAAGGTCGGTGGGTTGCTTCAAGGCGTGTCCCAGTTAATGTCATTTTTTGGACCGTTTGGCATGGGGCTGCTGATTGGGCTTGCTGGCAGCAAATTTATCGGCGGGTTTCTTTTGGCGTTAGTCGTTGCACTGTTGTCCGCCGCATGTTCTGTTGCCTTGATTGTGACCTTGCGGAGTAAAAGTCACGAAATTGCGAAGCACTTTGCCATCTAGATTGAAGCACAAAAAGGAGGCCATATGATATGGTGGACTACTCTACAGGCTGGTTAGATCGTGTGGCCATTGTGGGTGTGGGAGACACTCAGGTTGGTAAGGTTCCTGGGGTGTCGAGCCTAGCACTACATCAGTGGGCTATTCGGGAAGCAATTGAGGATGCGGGGTTGACTCGTGATGATGTGGATGCAGTATTTACTCAACCTCCTTACGCTGATCCGACTTTTTTGCATAGCGTGTGGGTGGCTAAGTCGCTCGGGATTAAGCCAAGGTATAGTGCAGATATGAACATCGGAGGCGCAACTCCCGTGGGGATGCTAGTCCATGCTGCATTAGCGGTTGCCAATGGCTTGTGTAACGTGGCCGTCATCAGTTTTGCGGAAAACGCGTTATCGGCGCGCGGCAAGCCCCACCACGGCCGCTATAACCAGCAATATGAAGACTATGAGCGACCGTATGGGCGCGTTGGAGCTCCAATCGGATACGCTTTAGCGGCGAGAAGGCATATGTATGAATATGGAACTACCAGCGAACAATTCGGTGCCATCGCGGTTGCCATGCGTAAACACGCTGTCATGAATCCGAATAGCCAGATGCATGACCCGATTACATTGTCTGATCATCAAGCAGCTCCTTATGTTGTTGAACCTTTTCGACTTCTTGATTGTTGCCTTGTCAGCGACGGGGGAGGCGCGGTGGTTGTTACCACTCGTGACCGAGCGAAGGACGTCAAGAAATCGCCGGTTCGAATTTTAGGGTTAGGGTCCTGTCATCCGCACAAAAATATTCAAAGCGCGGAAACTCTCAGCGAGACGGGAGCTCGATATTCTGGATCCCAAGCGTTTTTACAAGCCGGGGTAAGCCCGAAAGACATCAATGTCGCGGAAATCTATGACTGTTTTACGTATACCGTGTTAGTTCAACTGGAGGACCTGGGTTTTTGTGAAAAGGGTGAGGGGGGGTCATTTGTAGAAGGCGGGCGAATCGAATTGGGCGGTGAACTGCCGGTAAATACCCATGGAGGACTTTTATCCCAAGGGCACATTGATGGCATGCTTCATATTGTTGAGGCCGTTCGTCAAATCCGATCCGAGTGTGGCTCAAGGCAAGTACAAGAAGCGGAACTGGCTTTAGTAACGGGTAATGGTGGAGAACTTTCGACACACTGGACAGCGATTATGGGGAGGTATTGAACATGGCGGAAATACCATTCAAGCAGCCCTTGCCGATTCCGGATGAGGATTCGAGTCCTTATTGGGAGGGGTGCCGAAAGAGTCGGCTCATGCTTCAACGGTGCGGTACTTGCGGAACGGTTCGTTTTCCACCTCAACACTTATGTCCCTCGTGTTGGTCGGAAAACGCCGACTGGGTGCAGGCTTCAGGGCGGGGGGAAGTTTATACGTTCGGAGTTGTTCGACGGGCGCTTCGACCGGATTGGCGTGAACGAGTGCCCTACGTGGTGGCTCTGGTTTGCCTTGAAGAAGGGCCGAAGCTGTTTACCAATATTGTAGACTGCCGGCCGGAGGAAGTGGCGATCGGAATGCCAGTGGTTGTAATTTTTGATCAAGTTTCAGAAGAAATCGTTCTTCCGAAGTTCCGACCCCTCACATAACTCACAATAATTGGAGGTCATAATGCTGGGACTTACAGTAGTAGAATTGGTCAACCCAGTTGGAGAGTATGCTGGACGTCTTTTGGCGGATGTTGGTTGTACGGTGATTAAAATTGAACCTCCGGGGATCGGAAGCCCCAGTCGGCATCGTCCACCTTTGTGGCAAGGTGAGGTGGGATTACGACATCTGTTTTATAATGCCGACAAAAAGAGCATAACACTAGCCGTGAATACTCCAACAGGTCTAAACCTTTTTTACCAATTGTTAAAAGATGCGGATGCGCTGTTGATTACTCCTGAGATGGAGCCGTTTGTCCAAACCATTACGGAAATACATCCTCGACTCGTGGTGGCTGTCTTAGAGGGATTCCCCGCCGTGGGGACCCTGGGAGCGATGCCGGCTGAGGACCTTCTGTTATTTGCGGCTGGCGGCCTAATGTACTTGTCCGGTGAGCCCGACGGAGAGCCTGTTGTGGCTCCCGGAGAACAGGCTTTTGTGGTCGGAGGCGCACAGGCCGCTTTTGCTGTATTGGCGGCCTTGCGGGTGTGTCGGCAAGGAGGACCAGCTCAGGTCGTCCGCGTATCTTATCAGGCGGCATTGATGGCCCAAGAAAACATGGTTTCAGAATATGTTCATAAGGGGCGCCCGACCGAACGTACCGGGAGCCAGCATCGCATGGCGGTACCCGGTCGCATCTATCGGTGTCGCGACGGGTTCGTTCATTTTATGGTGGTGAATTCTCAGCCACAGTCTTGGCAACGCTTTGTGGCTTGGATGGGGTATCCGTCGGAACTCATGAACGAAGCATACACCGATCCTAATTACCGTCGTGCTCATGCCGAGGAAGTCGACCGGGTGGTGGCTGCTCAGGTATTGGATCGTGGACGCACAGAACTGGTGGAATCCGCCCAGCAGCATCATATTCCTTGCGCACCGGTGAATACAGTGGCCGATATTCTGAGAGATCCGCATCTAATGGAACGAGGACTAGTGGGTCAGGCGGTGTTGCCAAACGGCACGGTCAACTCGTTTCCCGCTCGGGGTATTCGCCTGCCGTCAATGGCCGTGGGTCCCATTCATTGGGCACCGGACTTAGGTTCGGATAATGAGGAGATTTTACATCAGGGATTGGGAATTGGTCCCGAAGAGTGGGAAGCCTTGCTGGCCGTAGGCGTTATATGAAAAAAGGAGAGGAAAAGGTGGACACAGCAAAGGGGAGTAACACGCGGACGGGTCCGCTAACGGGAGTACGGGTCCTCGACTTTACGCATATGGTTGCGGGTTCCTATATGACCCTGCAGATGGCATACCTAGGCGCAGATATTATCAAGGTCGAATCAGAAACCCGGATAGATGGTTGGCGGGTTCGGGATGGTAACGCCGATTATGAGATGTCTTGGCCCTTTTGTGACCACAACAAGGGGAAACGCGGGATTACCCTCAACCTTAAACATCCTGAGGCCGTTCATCTC
>JAKADI010000240.1 GCA_021820675.1 Bacillota bacterium
TGTCCGGAGCTGCCTTAATAACCTATCGCAGTCAAGGTATTTTGCGCAGGATTCGAGGCACTCCTTTGTCAACCAGCACCTTCATAGCGGCAAGAATCACGATGCAACTGACCATGGCACTGGTTCAAGCCGCTCTGATCATTTTTGTCGCGCGCAGTCTTTATCATTTTAAACCGGCCGGCGACATATGGGACCTGGTGCCATTTTTGATCTTGGGGGAATTTGCCTTTATGACGCTCGGATTTGTCATTGCCGGCATCGCTAACACCATGGAAATGGCGATCGCGTTGACCAATTTGATCGGCTTGCCGATGATGTTTTTAGCCGGAGTGTTTTATCCCGTGAGCCAACTTCCCGCGTTTCTCAAACCTTTAACCGAGATCTTGCCCTTGCGTTATTTAACCAGCGCACTTCGTGCAGTTGTTTCGCACGGCGCCTCCCTCGCCCATTTGCGGGGTGATTTGGTCGCCTTGGCTCTTATGGCTCTCATCTGCGGGTTTTTAGCGATTAAATGTTTTCGCTGGGAAATGCCACATGGGTGAACGTCTTTAACCTCACTCCTCCGATCTTATAAAAGACCCGCCGTCAGCACGTGTGCTGAGAGACAAGCCCTGGACGGCGCGGCAAAGGCAGACCGCTTGATAATATGGCGTTTGGGCGGGAAGACTACCGGCGACTGATGAAGAAGGAGGCGTAATACCATGGCCGTTGATTCACCACAGGGCTGGAATCTTCGCGAGAAATTGGATTCCCGACCTACAGGCTCTTTCTACTGGGCTCTTACCATTATGGCAACTATTGGCGGGTTCTTGTTTGGCTATGATACCGCCAACATTGGATCGGCCTTAACATTTATTCCCTATAGGCTGGGTCCTTTGGCGTTAGGATACCTGGTCGCCGGGTCCTCGCTGGGAGCGGCAGTCGGCGCCATTGTGGCAGGTCCCTTTACTGACAGTTGGGGCCGAAAATCTTTATTGATTTTGGATGCGGCCATTTATGCGCTAGGAGCTTTGTTATCCGCCTTTACCGTGAATGTCTTCATGCTCTTGGCCTCACGCACGCTGATTGGACTCGCTATCGGCGCGGACTCGGCCATTGCTACAGCCTATATTGCCGAATATGCGCCCAAGGTCCGGCGGGGATCCTTGGCGATCTTGCAGCAGTGGATGATTACTGTGGGTATCTTCCTAGCTTATGTGATCGGGATTGTGGTGTTTTCAGTGTGGCCACACGGTGCGACAACGTTTGACTGGCGACTTATTTTGGGGTTAGGAGCCATTCCGGCTTTACTGGGGCTGGTGTACCGTATTCGTATGCCGGAATCACCGCGATGGCTGTTGCAGCGTGGCCAATTGGACAAGTTGCAACGCGCTTTAAAAATGCTGGGCATCGATGCGAGTCTGAACGAGCTGCGGCAGGCCAAAGAACGTGAGGAAGCCCCAACACAGGATTCGGCGTCGAAACCGCGAATTACGCCGGGCATGCGTTATGCGCTAGTTATCGCCGGCGTGTTCATGGTATTTCAACAAATTACCGGAATCAATATTCCTTTTTATTACGGACCGAAAATTCTCAAACCTTACTTTTCCTCGGGCCATATGGTGCCTGTCCAGGCTGCGGTAACCGGCATAGAAGCCACTGTGGTATTGGCGACCGTGAATGTTGCGGCGACCTACATTGGTTTTCGCTTTATCGACGTGTGGGGCCGCCGCAAGATCTCGCGTTTAGGCTTTGGCGGCATGGCGGTTTTTATGATTTTGTCGGCGTTGTCATTGACCTGGTTAACGGGTATGAGTCGTGCCATTATTCTTCTCATAACCCTGGCGGGATTTATCGTGTTCTTTGCCTTTGGTGTCGGGGGTACCGGATGGACCATTGAAGGGGAATATTTTCCTACCGCCTTGCGGGGAAGATTGGCGTCTTTGGTTGCCTTTGTCAACTGGATTGCCAATTTTGTTATTGTGGAGATGTTCCCCGTGTTACAACGTGCTGTGGCCTTAACGGGGGTCATGGTATTGTTCGCTATTTTATCGTTTTTGGCAGTCATATTTATTTCGCGGTGGATGCCGGAAACCAAAGGCCTATCGGTTGAAGACATTGTCGAACGTTTCGACAGGCTCGCTGAGGACTAAAATTCTCAAGTTTATCAGCCACTGAGATCCCATCATTCGACTCGAGTGGTCATGCTGGCCGGGGCGATCACAAGAATTGCTTCGGCGTGGACACAAAGAGCGTCAGCGGCATAGACCTCAGTGTGCACAATGACCTTGCGAGCTCGTGTTTCCACAATCTGACCATGGGCGATTAACAGGACTCCGAGTGGGGTTGGTTTTCGATAATCCACCTTCAAGGAGGCCGTAACACAGCGCGGAATCGGTGCCAAATCCCCCAATTCGTGTCCGGCTTGGCGATATAGCGCCAAGGCCGCGGAACCTGTGCTGTGGCAATCGACGAGAGAGGCGAGAAGCCCTCCGTAGACAAAACCGGGAATCGCAATGTGCTCAGGTTGCGGTTCATATGCGGTCACCGTTTCATTGTGATTCCAGCGGGTGCGGAAATGGTGTCCTTGGACATTGAGGCGGCCGCATCCGTAGCACCAGGAAAAATCCTCTGGGTAATAGTCTTGTACGGCAGCCAGGTTCGATTCCTTTTCAGTCATATCAAGCCCTCCACTCTCATCTCATATGGTCTATCGTACGCTTCCGGAAGAAAGGATAGCAATGGACTACGGAAAAATTCGGCACCGTGTGCCTCCCGATGTCGGGCGAGACTACAGGACCCCAAGGACGTGAGTGCCAGTTTGGCTGGCAAGATATTTGTCCGCGAGATGCGCGGATGCTTTTCACGGTGCCGGAAAAAAGAGGCGGGATCAGCCTCTCATCTCGCATTCATACAAGGAGATTAATGTAGAAAAGTACTGGGTAGTGTGGCAACACCTATCGAAGGACTCAGTGAGCGCTTTCACACCTTTGACCGAGAGCTTTTGATGGTCTGAGTTGTCCAATGTGGTTTGTTATAATGAGTTGTTGAAACGGGGCTACACCGTAAACGCCCAAATACCAAATTCATCGAGGAGTATGATGCGTGAGCCACCATTATTTGATTCCTGCGTTAATCGCGGGACTGATCCAGGGTGTGGTCGAATGGCTGCCCGTTAGTAGTAAAACCATGATCACAATTTATTTTACCGTGTTGGGGATCAAGGTGCAAAACGCCTACGATTTAGGCTTAATTGCCAATTTTGGTTCGTTTTTTGCGGCCGTTTATTATTTTCGGGCAGAGGTTGTCAAAACGTTTAAAGCTTTGCGTCGGCCATTTGGCACGCACTATTATTCCCGTCTTTTGCGCTTTTTATTTATTGGCACATTAGCCACCGGTGTTACCGGTCTTCCCGCATATATTATTGTGCGGCATACCTTTAGCGCAATTGGCGGTTCGGCTGCCATGGTTGTCATTGGAATTCTGCTGCTTTTTACCGGATTTGTCGTGCGCAACAAGGAGCGGATGGTTGAAAACGACACGCGTAAGGCTGACGAAAATCGCGTTCCCGGATTTGGCACCTCGGTTATCACGGGCCTTATGCAGGGATTGGCCGGATTACCGGGAATTAGCCGGAGCGGCATGACCATTACGCCTCTCCTGTGGATGGGATTTGAAGCCAAGGAAGCCATTCGTCTGTCCTTCATGCTCGACGTTTTGGCGTTAGTTGGGGCCGGCGTGGTCCCGTTGGTGATTGGCCGGGGCGGCATCCAAGCGGTGGCGCAATTAGGGCTTACAACCACCGTCCTTATGATTGCGGTGGCGGCGGTCGTGTCTTTTCTGGCCATGAGCACAGTCCTGAAATTTGCCAGTCGGTGGCGAACCTCGACAGCCACTTTCGTTATTGCCGGGATCACGCTGGTTGTAGCGCTGTTGGCGTTATCGGGCATCTAGAATCCACATGAACTGTATGAGGGTATAACACCAAGGACTTTGGCATAGTCCTGCCAACCCGCATGGTTGAGCGAATCACATCAGGGGTGCACACATTTTTGTTAGGTAGGGTATCGAGGGTGTATGAAGACATTATTGACGGCTGCGTCATTTGGGATGGGATCGGGACGCAGCCATTGCGGTAGTGGCAGAACCGGTCTAATCGGTGTCGCTCGGATCGGCGAACCCGGTCGCTAGCGACCGGGTAGTTCGGTATACCACTCACTAAAGCGATCCCATGCGCGGTCTGATTCATCGCGTCTTATGGGCATCGCACTTCTTCGCCTCACGATATCCTCATAATTTCACACTTTAACTTTGCCGAAGACCTGTCCTGAGCTCCGAAGAGAGGTCTCAAGAGCCCTGGCGTTTTGTGTATACGTGAAAATGCCCCGAATGACCATGTGTTTTGAGTTAATAGACAAAATGGGGTTTAGGCGAGCCTATGCTAGAATGAGGCCAAAGTCCAATAATGCCAGGGGGTCTCGTCATGGACAACGACGTGGAGACAAGGGGCGGTATTGAAGCATCAGGCAGGAGTCTTTTGATTATTGACGATGACGAGGGCAT
>JAKADI010000241.1 GCA_021820675.1 Bacillota bacterium
TGTCGGTGTCGCGCCTCCGCTAAGACCCGTACCCGCGCCCCGGGCAAGAAACGCAATGCCATGCTGGTGAAAATATTCAACCAACAAGCGCACCTGCTCGGTTGTCTGGGGAAACACGACAGCGCTAGGCTCTGCCTTTTCTGCGGTATAAGCATCACAATTATAGGCTCTCGTCCTCGCTGGATCGGAAAGAATATTTGATTCTCCAACAATGCATTGAATGGCTTGCATGTTTTGGACATCAAGCATGTCCCCGCCCCTTTCATTGTGAGTCTCGAACATCTACGTTCCGCGTTGATAAGCCTTATCCAATAATTCGACGGTATGCATTACCTCCACGGAACGATGGTGCCGTTTGAGTCCAGCCTTGATCTGTAACAGACAGCCCGGGTTACCCAAGACGACTGCATCTACCCCTTGCGGGATGTCAGCCACTTTCCAGTCCAGCAATTGTCCGGCCATATCGGGATGGGTCAGATTATAGATGCCCGCGCTGCCGCAACACCGATCTGAATTGGGCAATTCTTCAAAATGCAGACCGGGAATGGATTGAAGGAGTACGCGCGGCTGTTGGCGAATATGTTGAGCATGACACAAATGGCACGCGTCATGATAGGTGATGTTGGCGGCAATGGGTGTGCGAGGCGGCTCAAATCCTCCTTCTACTAAGAGCTCTGAAATGTCACGAACTTTGGCGGCAAACTCCTCGGCAGCTTGCCTTTCGTCGGCATTATATTCCCAAAACAAGTCGGGATATTCTTTCATGGCGGCTCCACATCCCGCAGAGTTGGAAACTACGTAGTCGATGCGGGAACCTAAAAAGGCGTGAATATTTTTCCTGGCTAACTCCCGCGCTTTATTCCGAGACCCGGCATGAAGATGCAATGCGCCACAACAAACTTGTTGCGGCACCATTGCGACTTCCCAGCCATTTTGGGTCGCTACCCTGACCGTAGCTTCATTGATCGGGGATAATAATGCATCCATGACGCACCCAGTTAAAACACCGATACGTCCTTTGGTGGGAGCGGATGGCTTAATCACGTCTGGCAACGACGTCAAAGTTGGGGGTTGCGGCGTGGGCAGAATCTCTTCATACTCACGGACGTGCTTCGGAAGCAGGTCAATGAGGCGGGATTTATGGGCCAGTTTGCGCAAGCCCGACCGTTGGTAAACCCTCAGCAGTCTTCCCGCCAAAGCGAGTCGCCTAGGGTAGGGAAACAACTGATTGAGAGCAAATTTTTGTATTCGGTTCAGTTTATGGTTTTGGCTGTCGCGAGCATAAATTTGCCCTCGCGTGTGTTCGATCAGATTTCCGACTTCGACTCCGGATGGGCATACACTTTCGCAAGCACGGCAGTCAAGACATGACATCACGGGATCAATCACGGCTTCATCCAACGGAATGTCTCCGAGAGCTACCTGTTTGATCAGATAGACCCGACCTCGCGGAGAATGATTCTCGTCTGACACTAGCTGATAAGTCGGGCAGACCTCCAGACAAAACCCACAGTGTACACACTTCGAGAAAATTTCGTCCTGAGGGGGATCCGGGAACACAAAGGCGGTAGTCCGGGGTTCACCTTGATATTCTAATTGTTCTGCCATCATTATATCCCTCCGACAAAAATTCCCGGATTTAAAATATGCTGGGGATCATATTGGTCTTTTAACAAGCGCATCACGTCCAAGGAGCCTTCTTGCAACCGGGGACTGTAAAATACATCGACTCCTCTTCGGATGGCGGTCGGCGCCTTTTCCACGACAAAGGCCAGCTTGTGATTTCTCGCATAGTCCATCACGTCACCCAGTGCCTTCCGCGCCGCCTGGGTGTCCTCACTAATCAAATAAACCCGACAGATGCCGTGCGGTACCGTCACCGACAAATACGCCGATACCTGATCACAGGCAGAAAGCCGGTCACGAATTTCGGCAGCATGCCTGCCCGCAGCATTAGGGGCCGTTTGCACACGAATGACGATAGAGAACGATAACAAATGATCGCGGTAGGCATTCCAAAACGTTTGATAGGATGAGGGATCCACCACAGTTAATGTCTCTTCCGCCATCTGACGCAAGTATTCCCTTTGGGAGATGGCCCCGGATTCATTGTCATCGTTGCCAATGAGTAGTGCCCAGGATCCGTACGATGAATAGGACGTCCCGGAATAGGCGGGTAGAGCCGAAACCAATTCAAAACAGGCAGCCGCGTACGGTGAATCCATGACCTGGTGTTGCCACGCCAGAGCCTCATCCAGGGATCCTTGGATAACGCAGACCTCCCGGTAAGAAGGAATCGGTTTCACCTTGAGCGTACACTCGGTTATCACGCCCAAAGTTCCTAAGGACCCGACAAAAACCTTGGCCAGATCATACCCCGCCACATTCTTGACTACCCGGCTTCCCATTTTGATAGCCGTTCCGTTTCCCAGGACCACACGTAGAGCCGTTACCATATCGCGAAGGGTTCCATAATGGGCCCGATAGGGCCCAAATTGTGCAGTAGCAATCAACGCTCCTACCGTCATGGTCTCGCTGTCGCAAATCGGATCTAACGGCAGCATTTGTCCTTCCTCGGCTAATATCCCTTGGAGTTGCCGTAAGGACATGCCCGCTTCAACGGTGATGAGCATATCGGCTGGAGAATAGTGAATAACTTGGGTTAGCTTTGAGGTATCCAGCAACAAGACCGCATCGACATCTTGTACATTGCCGTATATCAGTCCCGAGCCGCCACCGGTTGGTATCACGGTCCAGCCGAGATCCTGAAGCGCATGGAAAATGTGCGTAATATCCTGTTCCGACGTAGGCAACACTCTCAGGCAATGGCGCAACGATGACCGATCCGCATCCGGTGACTCTTCTACGTGAATTTGGCTTGCATCCACATACTCTCCCAATCGGCTGATAGCCGTGGTTGGGTCTTGGGGCGTTCGTGTGTTCATAGTCACCTTTCGAATTATGTCGTGACATTACACTGCCAGACAATCCTGTTATGGCGTTATACTATCAAAAGCCTGTCATCCAGCAACTTGTCGGATAGTCCTATTCTATCGAACTTTTTTAATGCGTGACAATCAAAAATGTTCTTACGTTACCACTCATGTAAGCAAGATGCAAAAGAAATAAGTAGTTGCGGTACCCGGATCTCCTAAATATCAACACTCTGTTTCTGAAAACGATGCGCCAACGCGCTGATTGGCGATAGACTCAGGATGCTCCGCCTGTTAGCCATGTTAGGCGTAATGCGGATACAATCCGACTTATGATATTATTTGATTTGTACTAACAACAATCGGCATCAGGCAACACCGGATTGGCCCAATCCCTATCATATTTGTATAAGTGGAGTGGACATTATGAAACGTCTATTACAGATATTGCGTCCTGCCTGGTTATCAGTAAGCCTGGTCATCGTTCTGACATTTTTCCAGTCACTAACCACTTTATATCTTCCTCGGTTGATGGCGGACATTGTTGATTATGGCGTCATTAAGGCCAACATGTCCTATATTTATAGGATAGGCGCATGGATGTTGGCCGTTACTATCCTATCTGCGATATTTTCGGTTATCGCCGGGTTCATCGCCTCTAAAACCTCTGCAGAATTCGGCCAAGTTTTAAGAAACCGGGTCTTTAGACACGCTGAATCCATGATGCCGCACGAATTTGATCAACTAGGCACTTCATCGCTGATTGTCCGATCGACTAACGACGTGATGCAAGTGCAACAGTTTATTAATATGCTCTTACGGATGATGGTCATCGCCCCGCTCATGGCGCTCGGTGGCATCATCATGGCGGTCACCACCAACTGGCAATTGTCATGGATTCTCTTCCTTATCCTCCCTGTGTTGGCCCTAGTGGTTTGGGGAATCCTTCGCCACGGGATGGCGCTCTTTCAATTAATGCAAGACAAAGTGGACGTCTTAAACCGGGTTGTCCGCGAGAATCTTACCGGTATCCGCATTATTCGGGCCTTTGGCCGAGAGGATTATGAGATATCGCGGTTTGCAGGAGCGAACGGCACTTTGACCGATGTCGCCATTCGGGTCAATACCCTCATGGCCGTGCTCATGCCGCTGGTCATGTTAGTCGTCAATCTATCGACGGTCGCCATTTTATGGTTCGGCGGCCATGAAGTAGGGTCCAATACCTTGCAAGTGGGTAAGCTCATGGCCTTTATTCAATATGTTACCCAGATCTTGTTCTCAACAATGATGGTTTCCGCCATGTTTTTTATGCTTCCTCGATCTCAAGCCTCAGCACGGCGCATCAACGAGATCCTAGATTTCACCCCGGCATTAAAAGACAATCCCAGTCAGGACTCCGTGCCGGTGTCAACTCTGTCTCACGCTCTATTGCAGTTTCACGATGTGTCGTTTCAATACCCTGGGGCCAAAAGTGCCGTGTTGTCCAATGTATCCTTTGACGTTAACCCCGGCAGCATCACCGCAATTATCGGCGGAACCGGATCCGGCAAAACCGCCTTGCTGAATTTAATCCCCCGTTTCTTTGATATAAGTTGCGGCGTCATT
>JAKADI010000242.1 GCA_021820675.1 Bacillota bacterium
GTGATTAACCCCTTGGGGGAACCGTCGTGGGGATTTTCTCCTCAAGGGGTTTTGTGCCGGGTAATACAACTGGCTGCACCCAGCTCATACTCCAATTGTTTTGTGATGCTCACAACTGCATGGTTCGACGCCGTACAAAGGGGGCCACCTCCAGCAGGATAACAGGATAAAAGGAAGCATAGGACGCGGTAAAAATCATCGATCGTTCCGTGTTTTGAGAGAAGGGATTACGGCCTGCAACTAAAAGATATCCCTTGGCATTTACGGCAAATATTTCGTTAAAGGTGCAACCCAACTTTCTCGCTTCAGTAAGACTGCAAACCCGTCCGAAAATCCCAGACTTTTCCACAAATAAATGACGCCGTTTTTTGTACAGCGTCAAGATTATCTTGATATGGTTGACGTCGCCGACTAATCCCAATAGCATCTCGTGGCTTAGCGGTTGTTCCAATATTTGAACGGTGGCCAGAGATGTATTCGGCTACACGTGTACGGTGTTCCAGGAATAACTCAGTTACTCAACGACCAATCCCACTAGAACCACCGGTGATTAAGTCGACTTTTCCTTCCAGCCATTTGCCCATCTTCTCTTGGCCTGTCTTGCACCTATCAGATCGACAAAACCGAGGCCTGTAATGCGGGTTGATATGCGTGTTTCGGTACTCCTGTGGGTGATAGGTTAATCGAGGTTGGATGAATAATGAATTACTCCATTGGGCATAATTTTGATAATTTTTGATAATAACCGATGGATTATGTGTTGACTGAAGAGAAGATAGGTATTATATTTATCAAAAGATATCCAATATATAGTCATTCTATAACAACCGTAATAGTCGCAAGGAGAATGACGCTTGCGGGAACAATGGGGAGTGTTTGGAAGTCGCGTAGGAAGTTCTTGTTCCCGCAATAGGCATCTTACAAGCTCTTCTTTGGGAACTTAGTGGCATATCTTGCGTGATCATGATTGTATTTTTCGGTGTATTCATTCCAGAACGTACTCAAGATGTCGAAATATTAAAACCAAGAGAGGTCTTAAAAATGAAGCGACTTTGTCATTCGTCCCGATCAATATTGTTCACGGGTGCTGTAGCAGGAATGTTGGGTTTGCTGGCAGGTTGCGGTAGCGCTAATGCTTCAGGTCCTTCTGCTAAACCCACACTGCAGGTGGCGATATTTAGCGGCCCGGAAGCGGAGCAGATTGCCGCCTTGGCGCCACAATACACCAAGAAAACCGGTGTTAAGATTCAATTTGTTAAGTTGTCCTACACCACACTATTTTCAAAAAATTTGGTGTCTGCATCCGCATCCCAAGGAACCTACGATTTGATTTTTATGGATGACCCATGGATTCCGACTTTTGCGGGTGGAGGCTACTTGTACCCCCTGTCGCACTTCCACTATAAGCCGACAGGTTTTCTGAAGGGGGCTCTGCAAGTTGACCAGTGGCCGCCATCCCCATCATACAAGGCGCCTTTGGGAACCAAAGGCCAAAAGCAATATTATGCCGTTCCCGTAACCGGAAATGTGTTGACCCTCTTTTACAATTCCACACTGCTTAAGAAGGCGCATCTGAGTGCCAATCCCCAACATTTCACGTGGCAAGATATTAATAAGCTGGCTGCGGCATCTTATCATCCATCACAAGGAGAGTATGGGTATGTTATGCGGGGAAAGGGCGGTAATTCCGGGGTAGCCGATTTCTCACCAATTTTGTGGGCATACGGTGGACACTATTTTCATTCTAACTGGACATCGGCCCTCAATTCTCCTCAAGCCGTCGCGGCATTAAAAGAATGGGTTACATTGTACCATTATGGACCTTCTGGCCAGACAGCTTTCGGGGCTAATCAAGTGGGAACATATATGGAAAAGAACAACACGGCAGCGGCCTTGGTATGGCCGAGTGGATGGGCCCCGCAAATGCCGAGTGATGTCAAAGTGACATTGGTTCCTGGCACTACCGGAAGTTCTCAGTATCCGGAAATTGGGGTGTGGTCTCTGGGGATTCCTAAGAATGCTCCTCATCCCAACACGGCGTTTAAGTTTCTTCAATGGATCAGCGCAAAAAATCAGCAGATGCACTTCGCCGCCAGCGGACTTGATGTCCCCACGATGAAGTCTGTCATCCTAAATCCGGCGTTAGATAAAAAATGGCCGTATTATGTGCCGGTGGCAGAATCGATCCAGATGGGTCATATGCGGCCGCGGACGCCAGCGTGGCCAGAAGTTGAACAGGTTCTGGGATCAGAAATGGTGAAAGCTGAACAGGGCCAAGTGAGTCCCGCCAAAGCTTTACAGACTGCAGCGGACCAAATTAACCAGTACATGAAGCAACACAATTTGTCAAAGTAATTGACTAATTTGCGATGTTCTCGTCATAGTGGGCGAATGGATTGCATTGTCAGCATGTTCAACCGCGATTGATTGGGTAAAAGGCGCTAGGAACTGGGGGCGTAGTGCGAACTTGGAGGGGACTCCTCATCGCCCCTTGATTCCCAGTGTTCAATTGACGGAGGCATCGAGCGAGGCGTGCAGTGGCTCATGTGCCAGATTTGCGGGAGGGAACAGATTGAAGGCCGATCGGTGGTTGCGGTATGTGTTACTTGTTCCAGCGTTTGTTGTGTTGTTAGCACTATTTGTTTATCCGATAATTTATGCCTTTCACAGTAGCCTTTACACTTATCTGTATGGGCGCCCTACCGGATTTGTGGGTTTTCGCAATTGGGGAGAGGTTTTCGGTGATCGGGCATTTTGGCTGTCCATTTTGCGAACTCTCATCTATTCAGTCATCGCCATTCCCATCGAATTGGTAGTGGGTCTGGGATTGGCCCTGCTATATGTCGATTTGAGTGGACGCTTGGCGGGCATTCTCAGAACGATTGTCGTGATTCCTTTTATCGTTATGCCTATTGTGACGGGTATCATTTGGAAACTTATCTTTCTGCCTCACTTTGGTGTTGCCGATGTTATTGAATCATCTCTAGGCTTAAAGCCTCTTGATTGGTTAGGCACGGCAAAAGGGGCCACGGCTTCGGTTATCATTATGGACTTTTGGATGTGGATTCCCTTCGTATTTTTGATCATGTTAGCCGGATTGCAAAGTCAACCTGATGAGCCCTATGAGGCAGCCGTCGTTGACGGCGCCAACCCGTGGCAACGATTCGTCTACGTTACATTGCCGCTTTTAAAGCCCACGATTTTGGTAGCAGCCACACTTCGCACCATTGATGCGATAAGAATTTTCGACCAAGTGTATTCCATGACCGGGGGCGGTCCCGGTGTATCTACAGAATTCGTCAGTTTACATGTAGCCCAGGTGGCATTCAATTTGGCAGACTTCGGTCATGCTTCAGTACAACTATTTATCGCATTTGGTGTGATGTTGGTACTTGTGGGATTCTTTTATTCCCTTATCGGGAGGGAAAACGTATGAAAAAGGGGCGCCTCTTTAAAACGCTCAGGGCCATCATAATAACCATCTTTAGCGTCTGGACGCTATTTCCTTTATATTGGTTGTTGAATACTTCGTTGAAAACCAACCGGCAGGTATTGCAATCTCCGCCGAGTTTCTTTCCTGCACATGTGGTCTTTTCTAGTTATACTTATGTTTTTTCGAATTTTGGCGTGTACTTTGTAAACAGTATTATTACGGCATTGGGATCCACGTTTTTGTCTGTTATTGTGGGAGTGCTTGCGGCGTATTCGTTAAGCCGTTTCAAATTTCCCAAGGGATTTGTCGCAATAACCAGTTTCATCATTTTGGCAGTCCGGATGATGCTGCCCATCGTATTCATCGTGCCGCTCTTTCAGATATTTCGCCAGACCAATTTATATAATACCCATATCGGTTTGATCTTTGCGTACACCCTCGTGAACATGCCTTTTGTAGTGTGGCTGATGACGTCATACTTTCAAGAAATTCCTCACGCTCTCGATGAAGCCGCATTAATCGACGGTTGTGGACGGCTGAAAACGTTATGGGCGGTTATTATCCCCCTGGCTAGTCCGGGTATTGCGACGACGGCGGTTATGGCCATGATTTTCACGTGGAATGATTTGATTTTCGGGCTATACCTAACCTCCAACTCCCAGGCTATGACGTTGCCGGTCAGTATAATCGGGTTTCTCTCTCAATATCAAACCTACTGGTCACAAATGGCAGCCGCGGGGGTCGTTGCCATAGTCCCCATGGTAATCTTCTTGTTGTTCGTGCAGAAATACCTCGTTCGTGGACTCACGGTAGGCGGGGTTAAGTAAGCGAGAACCCATGACATTCTTCGATCAACTCTGTGAAAAGGCTTATTTGGAGAGGTTGAAGCCGCTGCCCGAAATTATCCGGAGCTCACTTGAACAAATATCCATATTTAAAGAGAGTACTGTTTGGATTAGCCGAGTTTGCTCATGGATGTGCCATGGAATCTTCGATGGAAAGTAGGCTTAGGGATTTCGCAGAGGTTCGTTCATTGTTTCTACCTTAGGCAAGTCGGTACTCTGAAAGACGGGGGAGGATTTTATGAAGAT
>JAKADI010000243.1 GCA_021820675.1 Bacillota bacterium
GGGATAAAAAGATACCACA
This sequence comes from Bacillota bacterium, assembly GCA_021820675.1. Lineage (GTDB taxonomy): Bacteria > Bacillota > Sulfobacillia > Sulfobacillales > Sulfobacillaceae > Sulfobacillus. Next base: position 20 of record JAKADI010000243.1, read on the forward strand.
CCAAATCAGCAAAAGCGTTAATCATGTTGGTGGTGCGTCCATGCGTGTATAAACTATAGCGCGACGGCCCACCGGCTTCGGGATATGCTTGTCCTAATTCCATATACGTCAGGCCTACGAATAAATACATGATGGCACCGATAATCCAAGACAAAATAGCGCCCGGACCTGCCTCAGCGGTCATACCAGCATTGCTAAAAAACACACCCGTACCCATCGCGCCGGCGATTCCCAGAATAATTAGATCGCGATATCTCAATGATCGCTTGAGACCCATTCTGACCCCTCCCATTCATGACCTTGCTTTTGGCTTTTTAACACTTACTATTACTCTGATATGTCAAATGTAATATAGCACATGTTATTTGTATATGCACATTCATTTAAATTTTTTGTTATTTCTTCGTTATTCCACTGGAGGGAGTCCCAAGAAAAGAATCTGGCTTCGTACTAGCCTGGCAAAAACGGGCGCATCTGCGCAGGCGGTCGTCCCCCATTCTCGAAGAGCTGGCGAACGAGTGCGGCGGTTCCTGCGGCAAGGGTCATCCCGAGCATCCCGTGACCGGTAGCGATCGTCACGTTATCCCATCCCGTTAGTGGCCCAATAAGGGGTCGACCGTCAGGGGTCATGGGTCGAGAGCCTGCCCAATCGACGGATTCCTCCCACCCAAGCTGCGGGAGCAGGTGCTGTCCTGTAGTCCGAATGTCAGCGAGTCGGAAAGCGTCGGTGGCGGGGGTACCGGGATCGAGGTCCATTCCACCAGTCACGCGAACTCTGGTCCCTTGGACAGATACCACGACGTGTCGCTCGACGAAGTTCAAGGCGTGCTTTGGAGCCGCTCGGTCCGACATAAGCGTAATGCTGTATCCCCGCCCAGGCATCAAGGACTGGCTGGCACCCATACGATGCAACCACGTTCCAGATTCCCAGCCCGCGGCAATGATCCAGTGCCCGACGGGCACCACCCCAAAATTGCCGCCCAGCTCACACACTCGACGTCCCTTCGTGGTCACGCGGGTGACCTCTGTGTGTTCTAGCACCGTAACTCCGGCTCGAATCGCTTTGTCGTAAAACGCTCCGATCACACGATCCGGGGACACAACCCAATCATCGGTATGAAGGATGCCGCCGCTGACGGGCACATCCAAACCCGGCACTCTATCATAGACTTCGTTGGGCGATAGATGCTCCCAACGATTTCCGAGAGATTCGAGTTTACGGACTTCGGTCAAGGCCTTGCCAAGTGACGATGGGGTCTCAAAGATGTCGAGCCAGCCACAGTTCGTCAAGTCACAAAAAGAACCTTCGTCCACCCCCATGATTTCTCGGTAGCGGCGAAGACTCAGTTGAGCGACGGCATTTATGTCGGACGCAACCCGTAAACGATCTCGCATCCTACCAGCAGCCACGAATCTGGCAAGCCACGTAATCTTCTTCCAGTCGGTAAGACGCCCAAGACACAACGTTTTGCTGCCACCAAACACCGCGCGGATACCTTCACCGATGGCATCCAATCCGCCCAATGGCAAGGTATAGCTCGGAACAATAAGCCCGGCATTCCCCGATGAAGCACCGAACCCCACATGGTTGCGTTCCAACAACGTGACCTGCCGCCCCGCTTCGGCCAATTCCCATGCAATGGAAAGGCCGATGACTCCTCCACCGAGAACAACTATCGGTTCTGTCTGATGGGAATACATAGATAGCCTCCTTCTTCAGTTCCCACTCATCCGGCCGTGCTCAACACTTTAGGCGAGGTCGGGATCCGAACGTTCGGGCAACCCAGCCCACATCCCTCGTGTGTGCCCCAAGTGCCGTTTCATCAAGCGTTCAGCCAGCACTCCGTCACCATCGACGACCGCCTGGAAAATTTTGCGGTGTTCATTGTTGGTCTCCACCATATTCCCAGATTGAACAAGTTTTCCCAAACCGTACAATCGGGTTTGTTCGCGAAATCGGTCAACGATTTCCACTAGGCGGTGGTTCCCGAATTGCTCTAGTAAGGTCAAGTGAAACCGGCGGTCGGTTTCGAGATATGCCGTCAAATCCCCCGACTCGAGGCACTTCTCCATCGTTTCGAGATCGACCGTCAATTGAGACATCACATCCTCATTGAGATGACCCGCAATGTTCCGAAACGGCGGTGCTTCCAAGAGTAAACGTAGCTGAAAAATCTCGTTCAGGTCTTGATCCGACAGCTCAATGACGCGAAATCCCTTGTTGCGGACTTGTTCGATGAGCCCTTCCTTAACCAAGTCCAGAAACGCTTCTCGGACCGGAGTGGGCGACACCCCCATCTGGCTGGCGAGCGACGGTGCAGAATAGACATGTCCGGGGATTAACTCTCCCAGGACGATCTTGGACCGGATGGCGCCCAAGGCCTGTTCCCGGAGGCTGACGGAACCTAACTTTTTGAACTCTGTCTTAATCACAGCGACACCTTGGCTTTCTCCTTAAGTTTGATTGTCCAGTGTACTATATCACATTACATCGTACTCCCAATATAGCGGATAGGATACTGCTCAGACAAGATACTAGATGTTGGTCTATTCCGTGGGCACCCAGACCTTGGGGATGATACCCTAACTCCAACTGAGGTGAATGCGACGACAACAAAATATGATGCGGCGTTTAAAACTGTATCTGGCTTTTAGTCGATTTATGTCGAAGTAAATCCTCATCACATTAGGTCTGAACGAGGAGTTGTCGCTATGACGGTGAAGGCAAGGAAAACCGCGGTGGTCGGCAAGCAGATTATTTAGCGCTTGTCACCTGCCGTATGGCAGGCGACGACGACATCAGCCGCCATCGAAACCGGCACGCAACTCTCACTCAGTCCATTGGCCGACAGATTACGCCGCCTCCATCGCAAGGTGGGGGCTATTTTACGCTTACCTTGATATCCCGTAAGAATTGCCGGACCAAGTGAAGAATACATCCATGCGCAATGCGGCGATTCAGCAACAGCAGTAGCTTGTCGTGGTCGACTGTAGCGCAGGTACCGAATCGCAACCAGGACCCCTGGGAATTTTCCCCAAGGGTCCTGGTTGTTGTGGATTTTAAAGCTGTCGTTGACATCGGTCACCACTTCGGGGTTACCTTATAGTTCTCCTTATCGTCCCCTGAAGGGGACGAGCGCGCCGAGCTCTCGTGGAGTTACGCGAAAATCTTCCGTTCCATGCCGTCCGCACACAACTAGTGCAGGCTCGACCGCGCCCTGACTTTGGCCGACCGGCTCATCCATTTCGATTACAGCCCGGAACTGCTTCGCAAGGCCTTCGGATTCACCCTGTCTTAGGCTAACGGTTGGGACAGTCATCATGCCGGGCGCATCAATAGGACACACCCAAAGCATCGGGTGTGTCCTATCTCTAGACGGTAAGCATCATTTCCAAATTGCTTATTGTGCGACAGCCTTTTCGTCGGGTTCCGTAATGTAGTCCGCGGCCGCAGTGCTGTCATTTCCGTTAGAAACCCGCATCGCATTAAATATCAGCGTCAGTACGACGGTGACCACGATATTGGCGATAATAGCCCAGATTCCCGCGTAGGCCAAGATCACGGAATGGCCGATATGCAAGGGATAGATGGAGGTTTTGAAGGATTCGGCAGCCGCCATGCCGGTTCCAATCACCATTCCGGTAAGCCATCCAATCAATAAGGCCCACCGATGGAACCAACGCGTGTATAGGCCGAACATAATGGCGGGCACAGTCTGCAAAATCCAGATTCCACCTAAAGTCTGAAAGTAGATGGAGTACTGCAGGGGAATCACCACAATAAAGAACAACGCCCCTAGAATGACAATCATTCCGACAATTTTTGCTACTTGGGCTTCTCGGTTGGGCCCAGTGCTAGCAGCGAAATACTCCCGGTAGATATTGCGGGTAAATAGATTGGCTGCGGCAATAGCCATAATGGCAGCGGGCACCAATGCCCCAATGGCGATAGCGCCAAAAGCAAACCCAGCAAACCATGTGGGCAGCGTTTTTAGAAATAGCAGGGGGACTACCAAACTCGTGTCTTTGGTGTGAATGCCCGCGGCAATAGCCATATATCCCAGCAGGGCAATGAATGTTAACGCCAGCGAGTATAGAGGGAGCAACGCCGCATTGCGCTGAATGGTACGCCCACTCTTGGCTCCCAAACTACCGGTCACGGCGTGGGGATACAGCAACAAGGCGAACGCCGAGCCCAAAGCCAACGTGGCAAAAGCGCTAAAGAGCTTCGGAGACAACATCACAGACCCTTTGTGGGTCGGCAAGGTTTGCTCTGCTACATGGAAGATGTGGCCGTATCCTCCCAACTGCATGGGAATGGCGATACAAGCCACAATGACGGTCACGTAAATCAGCAAGTCCTTGAGGATGGCGGTAAGTGCCGGGGCGCGAAGACCACTGGTGTAGGTATAAGCCGCGAGAATGACAAACGCAATGATCAGCGGCAAATCCTTCATCAACCCCGTTCCTGACAATCCCATAGCCGTGAGCACAGCCTGGATA